>JACCZV010000040.1 GCA_013695775.1 Chitinophagales bacterium
CCATGCTGGTCTGTTCAGCAGTATTGAATAATTCCTGTTCTGGTTTAAAAAATACTTCTGCTACCACAAAGGCAGGAACTTCAGATGCCAAAGCAGATGATGATCCGCAAAGACGCCAGGCGGAAGAAAAGCTGATAGAGGCAAAAAAAATGGAGATCCTGGGCGATCAGCAGCAGGCCTTAAATCTATATAAAGAGTGCATAAAGTTTGACCCCTCCAATGATGCCGCTTTTTACAATGCGGCTGTTATTTTATTCAATCAGAAACAGTATCCGGAGGCCCTTGCGCTTATTTCACACGCGATAAAAATAAATCCCATAAACGAATGGTACCTGGACCTGTACGGCACTTTGCTTGGCGGAACGGGCTATTACAAAGAGGCCATCGAAGTATATCAGCAAATGACCCAGCAACATCCGGATAATTCAGATGCCTGGTTTAACCTCGCCTTCTTTCTTGATCAGAACGAACAAACAGACGAAGCAATTGAGATTTTTGATCAGATAGAAGAACGGTTTGGAATAAATGAAGACATCACATCTGAAAAGGTGAAGTTATGGCTGAAGGACGGTAAGGTGGAAAAAGCGGCTGCGGAACTACAGAGGCTGATTGAGGCAAACGGGGAAGATCCAAGATATTATTCAAAGCTCGTGGACTTGTATATGAGCAATAGAATGGAAGATAAGGCATACGAGACATTGCAGCAAATGATCAGAGTTGATTCTCAAAATCCGCGTGCCAACCTTGTGCTTGCCGATTATTACCGTAAGAAAGGTGAGCAGGAAAAATCCTTTGAGGCATTGCAAAAAGCATTCGGAAGTGCTGAACTCGACGTGAATATTAAAATACCGCTGCTGGCAAGCTTTCTACCCTTGATGCAAACTGATCCCCAAAAAAAAGCAGAAGCTGTGGCTTTGGGTCAATCGTTGGTCACCGTACATCCTAATGACGCCAAATCGCATGCGTTATATGGCGACATACTTTATCAAAATGACCAGGCGCAGGAGGCACTCGATGAATATAAGCAAGCTCTTTCTTTAGATAACAGCTCCTTTAATGTATGGCAACAGGTCATGTTTCTTCATGACCGCTCCAGAAATTATGATTCTTTGCTGGCCGTCACCAATAAAGCCATAGAGCTTTTCCCCGATCAGAATATGGCTTTTTACTTCAATGGGTATGCTAATATGCAGCTTAAGAATTATAAGGATGCGGTGGCCTCACTCGGACAGGCCATCGCGATTGGCTCCGAAGACAAGCAATTTATCTCACAGCTCTATTCTTCGATGGGTGATGCGTATTATAATCTTAATAATAATCACGCATCCGATAGCTGTTACGATCTCGCACTGCTTTTTGATCCTCAGAATGCCTATGTTTTAAATAACTACAGCTATTATCTTTCGTTGCGGAATGAAAAGCTCGAAGATGCCAGAAAAATGGCTGAACGGGCAACATCAATGGCACCAAATACTTCAGCTTATGAAGATACCTATGGCTGGGTGCTTTATAAGCTTGGTAATTATGAAGAGGCAAAAAATTGGATTGATAAGGCAATAAAAAACGGCGCTGATGAGGATGGCACAGTGCTGGAACATTATGGAGATGTGCTTTTTCGAATGGGCGATGTGAACGGGGCAGTTCAATACTGGATGAGAGCAAAGGAAAAAAATGTAGAATCTCCCACCATCGAAAAAAAGATTGCAGAACGTAAACTATATGATTAGAATAGCTGCTATCTGCTGTTCGGTAATATTGTTTTTAGGTTCCTGTCACACCCCGGCTTCTATAACCAAAACTGCAGCAGAATCCGATATTCTGGCATCCACCCGGTCAGAGGCCGTAATAGACAGCATGAAAAAAAATGCTTTCTCTTTCGACTGGTTTTCCGGAAAATCAAAAGTTTCTATTGCACGTGGTAATGATAAGATGGAAGTGACCGCAAGCTTCCGGATTAAAAATGACAGCGCCATATGGATCTCTATTTCGCCTGCGCTTGGATTGGAAGTTGCGCGCGTTCTTCTTACGAAAGATTCCATCAGGGTAATAGACCGCCTCAACAACAGGTACTACAGCAGGGACTACAGTTTTTTCAAATCATATACAACACTGCCTGTCACCCTGGAAATAATTCAAGATCTGATTGAGGGACAGCCCTTATTTACAAAAGATAAAGATTTTAGTTTCTATAAAAATGATTCCACTTACGATCTGAAATCGGAGGATTCGTCTATCAGCAATTCGTTTGTCCTGAACAGAGATTTCCGGATATTAAATCAAAAGATTCATGCTGATTCATCCACAGCCATCTCTATTTTTTTAGACCAGTATGATATACAATACAGTGTACCGTTTTCGTTGTGGAGAAAAATTGAGTTGTTCAACCCGGAAAGAACAGCCATCGTCATTACCTTTAGCAAGGT
The DNA here is from genome assembly GCA_013695775.1 of Chitinophagales bacterium. Lineage (GTDB taxonomy): Bacteria > Bacteroidota > Bacteroidia > Chitinophagales > UBA10324 > JACCZZ01. The sequence continues at coordinate 2,424 of JACCZV010000040.1, forward strand.
AAATATCAATGAGCCCACGACACTGCCGTTTAATGCGCCGGGGCAATAATTATTATCATGATAAGAATACATCAAGCCAAGGATAGTATAGAAGAATTTATTATGCGTTTTAATGGCTTGCAATGGGGTGGATATATTAAAAATATCTCTTTTATAAACAATAGGTCCTTCTTTTTAAACCATTTGACCTGCCGAGATACAGAAGTCTTAAGACTTTTGATGATGTCCGTAGTTGTGGTGCTTATCACCAGCAGGGGAGGATTTTCTCAAACAGCAGGTAAAGGAGACCTTGAAATAAAGAAGGAGCAATTGGTGAAAGAGATTGACGAGATACAGCACGAACTCGATAAAACGAAAAAATCAAAGAAGGTAAACCTGAATCAGCTTGCAGCATTGCGAAAACAGATATCAACCCGCGAGAAGCTGATAGGTAATTACAACAGTCAGATCCGTGAGATTGACAATGCAATAACCTCGAAAGTTCGCGTCGTACGGTCATTAGACCGTGAGCTCGACACCCTCAGAAAGAATTATGCGAATATGATCTATTATGCATACAAGCATAGAAGTGCATACGACAAGCTCTTGTTTCTCTTCTCCGCGAAAGATTTCAATGATGCATTCAGGCGGTTGAAATATATTAAGCGCTACAATGCCTACCGGCGTATGCAGGCTGCTCTTATTGGTGACACTCAGTCAGACCTGAAAAAACAGATGGAAACACTCAAATCACAGCGGAAGAATAAAAAACAGGTGCTTTCGGAACAGGAAGAACAAAGAAAAAAACTGGCGACCGAAAAAGTGAATAAAGATAAGATGGCAAAAACCCTGTCGAAACAGGAAAAGCAACTAAAAGCCTCCATTGATAAAAAAAAGAAGGAGCAGGAGAAACTTAAAAAACAGATTGCTGATCTGATAAAAAAAGAGATTGAGGCAGCTAAGAAAAAATCAGGTGCCTCTTCAGGCATAGCAAGTACCGCTTCGGGCAGTCTTGGAATGACTCCTGAAGCCGCGGCCCTTTCCGCCAGTTTCGCAAGCAACCAGGGTAAGCTGCCATGGCCCGTTTCAAAGGGAGAGCTTACAGGTACATTTGGTGAGCACGAGCACCCTGTACTTGAAAATGTGAAGACAAAAAACAATGGCATTGATATAAAAACTGCCGCTGGTGCCGAAGTAAGGACGGTGTTTAAAGGCAAGGTGGTAAGTATTATCTCTAATCCAGGATACCATAAAGCTGTGTTGATTAAGCATGGGGAATTTTTTACTGTATACAGCCATCTGGCTGTTGTTAAGGTAAAAGCGAACCAGGAGGTGGATACCAAGCAAATTATTGGCAGTGCCTTTACTGATGAGACTGGCGAAACCAGTGTACACCTTGAAATATGGAAAGGAACATCATTGCTGAATCCTCAAAATTGGATCATTGAGAAATGATCGAATATTGATTTCCTTCGGTTCGGAAATTTTCAATAGATAATATTTGCGGAGGAGTTTAGGAATTATGACGACTGAAAAAAATTATATAGAGATAAATAAGCAATCCTGGAACAAGAGGCTGAACTATCATTTGAAATCTGACTTTTACGATTTAGATGGCTTCCTGAAAGGCAACACCTCACTTAACGACATTGAGATCGGGTTGCTTGGCAACATCAGGGATAAAAGCCTTTTACACCTTCAATGTCATTTCGGACAAGACACGATTTCCTTAGGCAGACTCGGTGCAAATGCTACAGGTATCGATTTATCAGACAAAGCTATAGACAGCGCGAAAGAACTTTCAGCAAAACTTAATATTGACGTCTCATTTATTTGTTGTGACATTTATGATCTGCCGCGTCATCTTGATAAACCATTTGACATAGTATTTACAAGCTATGGAACCATCGGCTGGCTTCCTGACCTTGACCGCTGGGCACAGATTATCTCAAAGTTTTTAAAACCAAATGGAAGATTAGTATTTGTAGAGTTCCATCCGGTTGTATGGATGTTTGATGATAATTTTGAAAAAATTGGATATAATTATTTTAATTCCGGTGCAATCATAGAAACTGAAACCGGAACATATGCAGATAAAGTGGCTCCAATTAGTAACGAGTCTGTTACGTGGAATCACGGGATTGGTGAAGTTTTGAATAGTTTAATCAAAAACGGCCTTGAAATAAACTCATTCGATGAATTTGATTATTCACCATACAACTGCTTCAATAACACAATTGAAATTAAAGCTAAAAAATATAGAATAAAACATCTTGAGAATAAAATTCCTATGGTTTATGCACTTGTTGCGACCAAGAAAAATTTCAGCTAAGCAGCTTGCCAAAGCTTGATTAATGTTGGGAAGGGAGTAGGTTATCCAATAAATTTAATTTTTACTTAACAGGAAGATGCTCCATGAGCCCTCTCTCGAAACGGTGGCGTAACTTTTCCTCATTAACTTTGCACTTTCCTTCATTACTTTCTCATGTTTCAGATCAAAAATTTTATCGGTGGTAGACTTATTGATCCACGGGGCAAAAACTATTTAGACAACTACGACCCTGCCATCGGCGAAGTTTATTCTTACGTTCCTGATTCTGATGAACAAGATGTAGAATTAGCTGTGCAGGCCGCCGAGCATGCATTTGAAGGATGGGCGAATACTTCTGCTTCGGATCGCTGCAGCATTTTAATGAGGATCGCTGATCTCATCGACATGAAATCTGATTACCTATCGGGAATAGAATCTATTGATAACGGCAAACCCAAAACACTCGCAGCAACGGTCGATATTCCGCGTGCAGCTGCAAATTTTCGATTTTTTGCTACCGCAGCCGTGCAGTTTTCCACTGATGCTCATCATATGGAAAACAACGCCCTCAACTACACCTTGCGTCAGCCACTCGGTGTAGTAGGTTGTATATCACCATGGAATCTGCCGCTGTATTTATTCACCTGGAAAATTGCTCCGGCACTTGCTGCAGGAAATTGCGTGGTAGCAAAACCCAGCGAGGTAACACCAATGACCGCTTATGAGCTGTCGAAAATTTGCATTGAATCAGGGTTGCCTGCTGGAGTGTTAAACATCCTTCATGGTACAGGACCGAAATGCGGTGCCGCTATTGTGAAACACCCTGCTATAAAAGCTATCTCTTTCACTGGCAGCACACGTGCAGGGAAAGAGATAGCAACCGTAGCAGCACCTATGTTTAAAAAACTTTCGCTTGAGCTCGGTGGAAAAAACCCAAACATCATTTTCGCAGATTGTGATTTTGAGAAGATGCTCAAAACGACTATCCAATCATCTTTTTCTAACCAGGGTGAAATCTGTTTGTGCGGATCACGAATTCTCGTTGAAAAAAGTATTTATGAAAAGTTCAGATCAGCCTTCGTAGAGGAAACAAAGAAATTAAAGATTGGCGATCCACTGCAGCAAGATACCAGCATCGGGGCCATTGTTTCAAAACAACATTTTGATAAAATCAACTATCATATCCGCGTGGCAGCGGAAGAGGGAGGAATGGTTTTATCCGGAGGAGAAATAGCCCCAGTTAATGGACGCTGTGCGGGGGGTTGGTTCATTCAGCCAACGATTATTGAAGGATTGCCGTGGAGTTGCCGTACAAACCTGGAGGAAATTTTCGGGCCTGTTGTCACTATTGCTCCTTTTGAAACAGAAGAGGAAGCGATACAAATAGCAAACAGTACTGAATATGGTTTGTCTGCTACCATCTGGACTGAGAACCTCAACCGTGCACATCGCATGAGCGCGGCGGTGCAGAGCGGCATCATATGGATCAATTGCTGGATGCACCGCGACCTCCGAACTCCTTTCGGCGGAATGAAGAATTCAGGAGTCGGCCGGGAGGGTGGAAATGAGGCCATGCGATTTTTTACTGAAGCTAAAAATGTCTGTCTGAAATTATGAATAGCTACCTATAATTTCGATGATGTTTAATAAATGATGGGTGTAGAAGTTGACATAATAGTGGTTAATTCTTTTAATTGGCTATTTGTTCATTTGCGATTTCATCAAAAAACATGTAAAAATAGAGGTCATGAAACAAATATTACTTTCTCTGATGCTTGCGTTTTCAGTTGCTTCCTGCCAGGAAACCGCCGCTACAGGTTATGAAGACCTGGATAATAAAAACTTTTTAAAAAAGATGGGGGATCCGGGCATAATGCTGCTTGATGTTCGAACCGCGGATGAATTTGTGCGGGGTCATATTCCAGGTGCCATCAATCTGGATTTTTATGATCCTAATTTCAAAACCGACCTTAAAAAATTAGATAAGGATAAGTCGTACCTTATATATTGTGCCGCCGGTGGCCGATCGAAGAAAACTTCCCGGCTGCTTAGAGACAACGGTTTTGATAGTGTCTATAATCTGCAGAATGGATTTAATAACTGGGATGGCCCTCGTCAGAAATGAAAAAGATAGCCATAGAAGAAAGCTACAGTGGCATAAGCAGTTCCGCCGTAAAGAAGAAGACCGGAAAAGGGTGGATGGAATGGATCAGCATCTTAGATAAAGAGGAAGCTATTAAATTACCCCATAAAGAAATCGCCATTTTGTTGAGTGAGAGATATAAAGTTGCCGATTGGTGGTGCCAGACGGTAACGGTTGGCTATGAAAAAGCGAAGGGGCGGCGGAAGTTGAATGAGAAGGAGTCGGGCTTTGAGATCAGCGTAAGCAAGGTTTTGCCGATCAAAATGAAGGCATTATTTGACTTGTGGAACGATGATAAAAAGCGCCGGAAATGGCTGACAAATAATGTGATTGTGCACAAATCTACACCACCTAAATCTCTAAGGATGACATGGGAAGATGGGGTTAAAGCGATCAGTGTAAATTTCTATGAGAAAAGTGGGGGAAAATCACAAGTGACTGTACAGCATGGCAAATTGAAAGATGAGAATGAAGCTAAGCAAATGAAGGCCCTTTGGCAAAATTCCCTTGGCAAGCTGGCGCTCTTAATATAGTTATGTGTGATCATCGGCCCCAAGAGTAGAAAAAAAATTGAGTCTTACGCTTTGTTTATTAATGACAGAAAAATTTACAACAGAAAAAGCACCAAAGCCTGTAGGCTCATACCCACACGCGCGGCGTGTCGACAAGCTACTTTTCCTGAGCGGCATAGGCCCTCGAGATGCAGCAACGAATGATATTCCTGGAAACGAATACGATTCCTCCGGAACCTTAATAAAATATGATATTGAAGCGCAGTGCCACGCAGTGTTTAGAAATGTGAATACTGTTCTACGGGAAGCTGGCAGCAGTTGGGATCAGCTGGTTGATGTTGTCGTTTTTCTCACCAACATACAAAACGACTTTGCCATCTACAACCGCATCTATGCAGAATACTTTCGCGACAACCAGCCCTGCAGGACGACCGTTGAGGTAAAATCACTTCCCACGCCCATAGCCATTGAATTAAAATGTATTGCTAACATAGCTGATCATTAACGTAAGAATACCGGATTTTATAAGCAGTTAATACTATATTCCAATCTGCTCCTTCGTTACATTTTTACCCCAACTTTGTTCTTCGGCTTCAGACCATAATTCAGGATAAAAAGTAACTTGCTGGTTTTTCGGTTGCATATACTCTTTCCAGTTGGTACCCCCGGTTGCAGCAAGCTCTTGCGGTTTTCTGTCGAGATAGCGGGTTGCTGTTCTGAAATGCACTAATGGCCATTCTACATTTGCAAGATGATCAAAGCGGCGCATGGTTGCCACCAGCTCAGGGTTCCAGCGTTCTGTTTCAGCCATCTTCAGCCATTTCTGACGTAAATTTTTTTCACGATATTCATTGGCAACCTGCAGTAGAGAAGGAAGGTATTTTTCCTCAAACTGCCTTAAAGTAAAGGTCTTTTTTAGGCTCTCCATTTCAACAGCGCCGCGCCGCCAATAGAGAAATTCCATCAATTTTTCAGGAGCATCTTCAATAATGAAACTTCCGCGCAGGTCTTTTTGTACCAGGAAAAACACATCAGTGGAATAAATTTCAATGATGCGGTACTGAGCACTCTGAAATCCACTCGCAGGAGTTAGCGCTGTTCGAAAGGTGAGAAACTGTTCGCGATCCATTCCATCAAACATTATGGAAAAGGAGTTCTTCAGATGTTCTAGATAATTGATGAAACGATTCAAGTGTTTTGTAAAATTCTCCGCAGTTAAGTTTTGAGCCTCGCTGATTTTCTATATTTAGTTAATTATTAGCCTGTAGAATAATTCTTTAATATTGTTATTGAGGTTAATAGTTTTTTAATAGTGTTTACGTGTGTTGGGTTGATGTAATGTTATC
>JACCZV010000005.1 GCA_013695775.1 Chitinophagales bacterium
TGAAATCCCATCCCATAAAATTCATTGGCCTGTATAAGACGCTGAGGATTGTCTACCTTGTTTACTGTCAATATCACATTTTTATTGTATTTCCTTAACAGGCCTGCTATGTCCTGCTCCAGATCGGTGATGCCCACGGTAGCATCCACGGTAAACAGCAAGATGGTGGCCTCTTCTATCGCAAGCAACACCTGCTTCCTTATCTCCCTCTCAAAAGTATCTTCAGAGTGCGTAACGAACCCACCTGTATCAATCACGTTAAAACTTTTTCCTCCCCAGTCTCCTATGCCGTATATCCTGTCGCGTGTTACGCCACTGATGTTGTCGATAATGGCCTTCCGTTCCCCAATAAGTCGGTTGAAGAGGGTAGATTTTCCGACGTTCGGACGTCCAATGATCGCGACAGTATTATTCATGATTTTTCGTATCCAAAATATTTTAGCTGAGTGTGATTGTTGCGCCAGTTTGCATTTACCTTAATAGTAAGCCCGAGGAAAATTTTCTTTTGGAGAAATTCTTCTATCCCCTTTCGCGCCTCCATGCCAAGGGCCTTGATGGCGCTGCCACCTTTACCAAGCAGGATGGCTTTCTGCGATTCTCGTTCTACAATTATTTCAGCACGAATATGAATGATTTGCGGCTGCTCCTTCCAGTCCTGAACGATCACCTGGCAGGAGTATGGAACTTCCTTATGAAATTGCTCAAAGATCTTTTCCCTGATAAGTTCCGACACTATGAACCGCTCGGAGCGGTCTGTCACTTCTTCGCCGGTATAAAAAGCCGGTTGTTCCGGCAGCTTTTCGACAATGGCTTTCAGCAACTGATCCAGATTCGTATTATTTAAGGCTGAAACAGTGATCAAATTGGCTGTAGGAAATAAAGCTGAGCAACCGTGTGCAAAAATCTCAATCTTCTCACGGCTAACGGCATCACATTTATTAATGATAACAAGCTGCGGAATATTAGTTTCCCTCACTGTGTCCACCACCTCATTCAGCTCAGCTAAATCAGCTGTGGGATCAGCGAGCACCAATATCAGATCAGCATCCTCCATAGATTCACCCACGGTCCTCATCATGCTTTTATGCAGCTCATATTTTGATTCTATGATGCCGGGTGTATCCGAAAAAACAATCTGATATGCCGGTGTTGTAAGAATCCCCTTTATGCGGTGACGTGTAGTTTGAGCCTTACGGGTAATGATAGAAATTTTTTCGCCAAGCAAGGCATTCAACAATGTGGATTTTCCTGCATTGGGTTTACCAAGTATTGTGACAAAACCTGAGCGGAACGACATGAGCAGTATGATTGGAAAAAATTCAAAGTTAGAAATATGGTGCAAAGCCTCACCTATCCAACCACTTCTTAAATTCAGGAGCACGTTCACGGCTTACGAAGATTTCTTCTTTTTCTAATCCTTTCACCTGGACTTTTAATTTTCCGTTGAGATGGGTGAATATATTTCCGATGGAATGAATAGACGCTAGGTATTGACGATTCAAACGAAAAAATTGCATCGGATCGAGTTGTGTCTCCAGTTCATCAAGAGATGGATCAATCACCAGCTTCTTCCCCTGCAGCATAACTAAGAAGGTGAGCTTTTCCTCTGCAAAAAAATATTGAATGTCATTTATTGAAATAGGTTCCAGCCGGTCGCCGAACTTTACGAGGAAACGGGTTTTATATTGGTGATGTTGTTTTGTTAGTATTTCGATCACATTGTTCATCTGCTCACTTGAAATGCCCGCGCTATTTATTCCTGATTGTGTTTTGAATTTATTGATGGCCTTTTGCAACTCCTCTTTGTCAATGGGTTTCAGAAGGTAATCAACGCTGTTCACTTTAAACGCCCTCAAGGCGAATTCATCGTAGGCGGTGGTGAAAATAACAGGTGTTTCAATATTCACTCCAGAGAAAATATCAAAACAGAGTCCATCGCTCAATTGAATATCCATCAACAAGAGATCAGGTGCTGTATTTTTTGAAAGCCAGTCAACAGATCTCTTTACGCTGTCGAACATTGCTAAAACCTCTGCATCCTTTTCAAGCTCAAGAAAAAGTTTTTGCAGACGTTTGGCTGCCAAGGGTTCATCTTCAATGATTATAATTTTCATGTTTACTGTAAAAAAGTTTACTTCTAAGACTCTGACAACACCAGGATTAACTTAGGTTTTTCATGAATAAATGATTGGCAGCATCACTATGAATTCGCTTTTTTCTTCTTTGATGATTACTTGTCTTGAAGTTAAACTTTGACAACGGCTGATGATATTTGGCAATCCGATTCCGGTGGAAGGCTGCGTCATGTTTTTTCGTTGCAGATTATTTTTTATCACTACATATTCTTTTCCCTGCAGGGAAATATCTATGAGCAAAGGATTTTCGATAGAAGCTTCATTGTGCTTGATGGCATTTTCCACCAGTGTCAATAGTCCCTGCGTAATTACCTGTGAACCATTGGTAGCTGCTGGTACGTCAACATGAAACTGAAGATTGTCGCCAAACCGCATTTTCTGCAGGAATAAATACGAATTCACAATTTCTATTTCACTTCCAAGATCAATAGTATTCTTTTCCTGATTCTGCAACGCATACCGGAATACTTTAGAAAGTTTTTGCACAAAGTCGGTGGCTTTTTCCTGGTCTTCACCGATCAACGCTGTTAAGGTATTGAGAGAGTTAAAGAGAAAATGTGGATTTACCTGATTCTTCAGCGACTCGTACTCACTCTTCAGCATTTGCTGTTTCATGTGTTCGGCTTTCAGCTCTGATTGTTTCCATTGATTCATAAAATCAGATATAGTATAATTAGAGATTACCAGCAGTGTAATAAGCAATGAGAAGACAGAGTAAATGGCATAATTCTGAGCAGGAATGTCTGTTGAGGGATCAAGCCATTCTCTCGCCTTAAAACTTAGTACGATCAACGCTATTGCATACAATCCACTAATAAGATATGTCATCAGCAGCCGCTTTACAGATACTTCGTTCCTGGTCATCAAACGAGCGCATATAAATCGATTTACTGCCATACAACCACTCCACGTGGCACTGCAAATAAATAAGGTGAAAAATATCTCAATGACTCCTTCCCGCGCGTTAAGGTCGAATGTTATTATGGTCATGAATAACAGCAAGTGATGCAACCAGCACAAAACCAATTAATGGATAGATCCAGATTTTCAACAGTAAGAATTAGAAAAAGTAAGTTAGAAAAATGTTAATGAAGAAGCTCAGGTATTAATTTCTACAGGTATTAATATTTCTTTTGGCTTCTGTTTATATTTATTCACCCAATAAAAGATCAATGGTGTACCAATGGCAGTGGGCGCAAACCACACCAATATTCCAAAAGCATCCGGAAGTTGCTGACTCAGGTTTACAACTACAAATGCAGTGGTGGTTGCAATATAAGCTGCCATCATTCTTGCTATGTGAATGACCAGCCAACGTTTACTTTTTATGGTGAATGGTTCTTTGGTAAGAAAATCTCTGGCATCACTGATAGAAAGCAATCCAAAGATTACTCCGAACACAATCAATATTGTGTTGCCGGAGGTAATCATGAAGCCGCAGGTGACCACAGCACCGGTTACCATGATCCAATCTAACCAGTTTGCCCTACGCGATTTATTTCTGATTGCGCGATAACCTGAGTAAGTTGAATAAAAAGCAAACATAGAAAGCATGAGAAAGAAATCCAGATCTTTTATCAGCGACATGAAAGCTGATGTTACTGCGACCATCAGCATTGCCCAGAAATAAACTTTACCGCTTGTGCGATGCACCTTTTGTCCCTTTTTTGCTAGAATGGCCATCAGTCCTGTAAGTAAGGCTGTGAATCCTGCTGCAATGTGGATGATGAGGGCAGGTGACAAGAATGGTTGCATAAATTGTAATTGAAAAGAGTGTTGAGATGAATAACAGATTAAGCAAATGCCAATGATTAAATCGCCAGCAGTTTAACTTAAAACGTTATTTTGAAGGTTGGCACCGGAAAGAAGCCCTGCTGGTGTTCAGTAACAATCTTGTTGGTGTATGGATCGTATTGTTGTGAGAATACATTTTTGTGGTTGGTTACATTCTGCAGATCAATAGAAAATTCCATGGCCATGCCTTTGAAATTTTTCCGGAAGTAAATTTTGGTATCTAAACGCAGGTAGGGGCCCTGCTGCTCAGAGTAAGCAAGCTGGTCTATATACACTGCATTCCCGATAGCTTCTGATGCTGCAAAATCTATAGGCGTTAAATATTTTCCGCCAGCAGTAGTAAACTTCAGGTCTATGCCAAGTGCATTCTTTTTCTTTCCTATCAGGAATTCTTTGCCTGCAAGCAGGTTTACAACATAATGCTGGTTGAAGGCAGTGTTGCGTTCAACACCATCACTGCCTTTATACTTAGAATCGAAAACAGATGCTGTGGCCAGAAAGTAGTAATGGCTGCTAAAGTATTTCTCCAGTGTTAATTCCAAACCATAGTTGGTGCCTGTTCCCTTATTCACCAGGCTATCAGTGAAATCAGGTCCAAAGCTGTCACCTGTATTCAGTGCGGAATAAGAACTCGATGATTGCTCCACCGGAATATTGAACAGATATTGATAATAGGTCTCTATCTTCAGATTTATATTTTCGCTTATCAGCCAATCGTAACCAAGCACAGCATGGTGTGCCCTGGTGAATCCAACTTCCTTATTGGTTTCCACGTAGCCGTTACCTACCGGCGTTTGAAAGGCATACAATGTAAGGGTCTGCATTCTGCTGACGAGTCCATAGCCTATGTTTATAGACTTATTGCCAGCTATACGATAAGTAAACCCCAGCCGTGGATCAACAGCTAATGAATTGTTCAGCGAAAGCAAAAGAAT
>JACCZV010000021.1 GCA_013695775.1 Chitinophagales bacterium
TCTGTTGTTAATACAAAATACCTGAAGTGCTGTTAACCAACCTACACCTTATATAAAGAGCGGGCAAATTCCCGCTCTTCAATTTAAATCCTATTAAACTCCATTTACTACTTCACCGTAATGGTAGTTGACTGAACGCCTGCTTTTGTCTGGATGCGAACAAAGTAAATCCCATTACTCACCCGAGCTCCATTGGAATTGCTCATGTTCCAATTGATTGAATAAGTGATTTCAACAGTCTTTGCATCTCCAACTCCGGATACGATCCAATCCACGGTCAACCCAATATTACACTACCTGACAAGAACTCCTGGCAACATCGCTCAGGAGTTCATTTAAAATATATTGTTAAGAACTTGACATTTAATGATAACTTCTTAACTTCACCGCAGATTTTTCATGTAAGAGGGGTCGGACTTATTGTTCGGCCCTTTTTCATTTCAGCTCCTGCACGTTGATAAGGTATTCAGTCACGTTCGCTTCTGTCCTATATGCCTGCATACATAAGAGGAATATAAGTTACCCGAGTAATATTCACCATCCTGCATTAGCCTTACCTCCACTGGCCATCATGCCATTTCACATCATAGTATATCAGAACTCCATAGCCGTTCACAAAATAGTTTAGAGCTTCATTCCTGGATTCGGTACCGCACCAGGGTAAATCCTCAAACTTCTTATAATTGATGCCATACCGCCAATTTTCTATATCAGTACTCAATTTTAAGTACCGTCATACCTTCTTCGGGAACATCAATCATAATATCCGATGGGATTTTCAAATGAAAGTATGAGACAAAATCCTGGTAGGAGAGTGCTGGATAAATCATGCAGTCACGAATTAACATCCAAGCATTAACTAATGGAGTTTGCCCACATCAAATCCACCAAGAACAGAACCTAGCAGAATAAGAAGCACAACTTTCTGGAATAATTAGCTTCACTATAAGAAATTCAGCAATAAGCTGTCTCAGAATAATCTTTTTTATTAACTGAAACATAAAATGTAGGGAAATAGAAACTAACCATAGATGCATGAGCGCTGAAAACGAGTTTCTCACCAGAATTGGGGATTGATTCGGATAAAATAATAGTCGATTTTTGCAGCACTATGGAAACTCCGATAAAAGTACTTGTTTTCGACGATAACAAGCGGATACGCGATTCACTGGAAATACTCTTTACTTCTCATACCGGATTCGAATGGCTGGGATCATATATGAATGCATCGGAAGCAACGGACCAGGTGGAAATTCATTCACCTGATGTGGTGTTGATGGATATTGAAATGCCCGGCATAAATGGTATTGAAGCGACCCAGGATATTAAAAGGGAACATCCTGAGCAGGCGATCATAATGCTCACAACATTTGATGATGATGAAAAAGTATTTGATGCCATCTGTGCAGGCGCATCTGGTTATGTGTTAAAAAGCCGACCACTCACCGACCTTATTGATGCCGTGAAAGATGTGCATATGGGTGGAGTACCTATGACGCCATCTATTGCGCGCAAAATGCTCGATCTCTTCAAGCAAAAAAATGCTCCGCTAAAAGCAGAGGAGTTTGAGTTAACTTATCGTGAAAAAGAAGTGCTTAAACATTTAGTGAATGGCAGCTCTTATAAGATGATTGCTGATAATCTAAAGGTTAGCTACGAGACTGTTCATTCCCACATTAAAAACATATATAAAAAGCTTCACGTCAACTCTGTTAGTGCGGCTGTATCAACAGCACTGAGACATAGATTATGAATTTTCTTTCCGGGTAGAATTCAATTAGAACCAAAACAGTTGTTAACATGCACGGAAGTTGAGAGCAACTTCATCACGGATGCTATTGAACGGGACAGGAAGCTTTATCCCAACCCGAGATTGGGACAGATTTCGCTCCTATCTGCTTATCACAATTTTCTTCCTCATGAAATTATCTTTTGTTTTCACCTCGATATAGTAAACACCTCGTGCGGCTTTACTAAGATCAATCTCTTTTTTCCAGCTTTTACCAATGAGATTTTGTTGTGATGAAAAAACATTTCTCCCGAATACATCCAATATTTCAATGGTTACCTCATCATTTGTTTGTGCATTGGAAAATTCTACGGTAAAAGTTCCATTAGAAGGATTAGGGTAAATGGATATGAGATCAGGACTTTCAAATTCATTAATACCGGTAATTACCACACTTAGTCCACCGGAGTTTATGCAGCCATTGGAATCACTGATGATTACATTGTATGAGCCGGATTGCATGGCAGTATATGATTGACTGGTAGCCCCTGCAATATCCACAGAGTTAAATTGCCATTGATAAGAACTTGCCGGACTTGAGGTAAGAGTATTTCCTACTTGCGTAATGGTAGGAGTAGGTGGTGTAGAGTTTACTGTAATATAATCATTGAAGGTCACCGAATCCGTTCCAGATGCATTGGTGGTGATTAGAGTTACATCATAAACGCCCGGCTCATCATAACAAATACTTACAGGATTTTGTAAATTGGAAGATGCAGGTGAGGCACCATCGAAAGTCCATTGCCAGGA
>JACCZV010000026.1 GCA_013695775.1 Chitinophagales bacterium
TGCATTAAAAAATCCAATTCCCAACCCATTCTTCGTGCGGCCTGAAATTTTTGTAGCATTCAATAATGGAGTAGCAGTTGGATAATTCGTAAGCGTAACATTTGTGTCTGCATGAGACTCATAATAATCGGATATGAAGCCAATTCGTCGTGAATAGAAGAGGTCTGCCTTATTAAAGAGCTCCGTTCCTTCAGTAAAGAAAGAGCGGTTTTCATCGTACTGTACTTCAAAAGCACTGAGATTATAGATAAGATTATCTGATTGCACCTGGCCAAAATCAGGGATGAGAGTAGCATCAAGGGTGAAACTCTCATTGATGCCCCACTTTAAGTCTATGCCACCTTTAAAATCAATATTGTTATCTGATATGTTATCCAGCTTGCTGGTAAAAAGGTTGTCGTACACAGTAATATAGGGAGAAACGGATAACCTCAATGGTGGCTGAATGTCTGAAACACCAATCAGGGGTTGAAATTGTGAGACGATTCCATTCTCTTTTGGGTCGATGCCTGCAGAGTGATATTCATGTCGGTTTCGCCTTACTGTTCTGTACACGTCAATGTACCAGTTTTGAACAGGCATCTTTGGAAATCGCAGCGCAGAATATGGAATTTTCATTTCAACATACCAGCCATCATCCGCAATATAAACCTGGCTCTCCCACACTGCATCCCAGGTGTCATCTGAATTACTGTTCTGGTAAAATTTAAAATCTGACTGTACATTTCTTGGCGACACACCAAAGGCGAAACCATTCTGCCCGTCATGATACGTATCAAAGGCAATAGAAAGCACATCAGTGTTGTCGAAAATATCATCGCGTTCAGTAAACTGCATCCATATACTGTCGGGGTTCATGAAGCATTTTGCGCTGAGATATACTGCATCATCGTCGTAGAGGATAATTACTTCTGTCCGATCTTTGGCTATGAGACCATACTCGGGAACCGATTGAATAAGATCTGAAAAAGGATTTCCATCTTTCCAGCAGCCATCATTTAATTTACCATCAATCTTAGGTGGTTGTAAAGTTCTGGTGGCATGAATTGGTATTTTCTGCTGTGCATTAGTGGCAGTTGCCAACAGTAGGAGACCATAAAAACATAACAGCTTAAACATTGTTAATGATCTTCCATTTAAAATTAAATGTATTTGAACAGTACTTGATCGAAAAATAGTGGAAGCCATTGATTTGGCCAAAAAATTTAGATCAAGTGGCGACATTTTACCACCAACTGTGAATATTAGATATGGATTAGGCTTTCTATCAAGAAGAGATGGTGATCTGTATCCGTTACACTTAGAGGTTTGTTAACAAAAATTATAATGCTATTAACATTGAAGTAAAGAATAGTAAGCTTAAACTATGGACTTTTGAGCTCTGCTTCAATAAAATATAGGCAATGAATTTAGCGATTACAAAAAATAAAATATCGGTTTTCTCCTTTATTATAGCTTCTATATTACTCTCTTCTAATGTGATGGCAGGTGGCCCCTGGGTTTTGGGAAAAGGTCAGTCTACATTAAGCTTAGGATTTAGCCGCAAGGTAGGTGAACAAAGATGGGCCCCGTTTGTGAATGGAACTAACAATAGTCAACAGCAGCACGATGCAGCACATGATTCTACACCAACTAACTTATCTGATGATATTATTACCTACGAGCTAATTCATAATCCCGATTCCACAACTGTTGATGAAAAATTTCATGATTTTCGCTATTACTACTTTCAAGGAGCATTTGGCATTTGCAAAAATCTGGAGTTGGATATAACTCTTAATTATCTTATAGGCAGAGAAGCATCAACCCGGGATCCGAAAACAGGAAAACTTTATACCTATGAAACCCCTGAAGGCACTCCAATGACAGGTGCTAATTCTCATTATGCTGTATGGGAGATAAATAAAGGATTCACAGATTCATGGCTTGGATTGAAGTACCAGTTTCTTCACGGAAGCTGGCCTATGGCTTTCGAAGTTAATACCCGCTTTCCTGATCTTTATAATGAACCTACCGAGGAATACACGCGCTTTCACTGGCAGTACATCTCTCAGATATAGTAGATGGCGATTCTTCATATGTTGTGAAAGACACTATAGTTGAACCTGGGAGTGAATGGCGCGGCTTACTTAAAAGAGACTTGGT
>JACCZV010000036.1 GCA_013695775.1 Chitinophagales bacterium
TGAAAGTGATTCGGATAGACCATCTACAGCAAACTTAGTGGCATTGTAAAATCCTACTCCTGGATAACCCACCAGCCCACCGATAGAAGCAATATTTACGATGTGTCCGCTTCTTTGTTTCCGCATAATCGGAAGTACTGCTTTGGTCATATTGGCTAAACCAAAAACATTAATTTCAAACATACGTCTTACTTCGGTGTCTTCACTTTCCTCTATAGCTCCAAAATAACCGATACCTGCATTGTTCACCAATACATCTATACCTCCGAAATGTGCTACCATTTTTGAGGTTGCTGAAACAATTTCTGTTTCATCAGTAACATCAAGTTTTATGGCTATAGCTGTTTGAGGATATTTATCAATGATATCCTGAATATCTTCGGTTTTGCGGGCACTTACGCCAACCTCATTTCCCTGATGCAGTGCCTCCAATGCTAAAGCTCTTCCAAAACCTGTTGAACATCCTGTTATTAACCATATTTTTTTCATACTGAATTATTCTAAGCGCAAAGATAAGTGAGATGAAGTTGGGATTATATAACTTAAGAGTACAGAATTACAAGATAAAAAATGATTAAAAACAGAAGTTAAAATATTGAAATTTAAAAATTATAATTGCGCAATTAAATTATTACAGTCTTGTTTATACACGAAGTTAATTAAACTTCTATTCGCCAATCCTGCCAAAGGCTCAGTTAAGGCAAAAAAACGTTCATAAGCTGTTTTGTTATTATTTATACTGTAGGAATGTAA
This sequence comes from Chitinophagales bacterium, assembly GCA_013695775.1. Classification (GTDB taxonomy): domain Bacteria; phylum Bacteroidota; class Bacteroidia; order Chitinophagales; family UBA10324; genus JACCZZ01. The sequence goes on from JACCZV010000036.1 coordinate 754, forward strand.
CAGGTGAGTTCAGGAAACAACAGTATATTAAAAGTAATTATAATGTAGATTCAGCTATCTTCTCCAGTGTAAATTTAATCAGACCGTCAACCGCTTTATCCGGATCATTACTGAATTTCCTTTCTATCCTGTTAACGATAACGGCATTTAATGAAATTGCTTCATGACCTAACAATTTTGATAGTCCATAAATGCCTGAGGTCTCCATATCAAAATTGACGATGCGATGCCCACCGAAAGTAAATGTTGACAGTTGATTGTTCAACTCCGGAAATGAAGGCTGCGCACGAACTGCCCTTCCCTGCGGACCAAAGAAACCCGGGCAGCTAACAGTAATTCCTTTAGTTACTTCAGCGTAAAAATGAGAAAGCAGCGTGCTGGAGCCTGCCGCTATATATGGAATGAAGCTAATTGGATATTCTTGCACATGTTCCATGAATGCAAGCAACATCTCCTTCTCAACGGGTGTATGGTCGCGTAAATAAAAGTGTAGCAGGTTATCCATTCCAAGAGCATATTCCGAGCCTACAAAGCTGTCAACTTCTATATCAGTTTGTAAGCTGCCACAGGTACCTATCCTCATAAAAAATAATTTGGTCAGTTCCTCTTTAGTTGTTCGTGTTTTAAAATCAATATTCACTAAGGCATCAAGCTCAGTAAATACAATATCAATATTATCGGTTCCTATTCCTGTTGAGATCACCGTAATCCGTTTCTTGCCTAAGAGACCTGTGTGAGTAACAAATTCACGCTTCTGACGCTGCACCTCAACGCTGTCGAAATATTTAGAAACCTGAGCTACACGTCCAGGATCTCCCACAGTAATGATGATGTTTGAAATCTCTTCGGGCAGTAGGTCGAGATGGTACGCTGATCCCCTCGAATTCAGGATCAATTCAGATTCTTCAATTTTCATTACGTGCAGTTATTACATTTGCAAACCTAAAAATTTAATTCATCAGCAATAATATGAGCAACCATACCCATTCTGCCTTAACCATCAATAAGATTCTTGTACCAACCGATTTCTCAGAGATTTCTATACATGCGCTTGAATATGCTGCACTCATAGCGCGTGAGGCTAACGCCGAAATCATTTTGCTCCATGTCTTTGAATCATATTCCCAAAATACCATGCTTGATATGGTAATTGACTTTCCTGATATTGTTGAGAAAGGAATTCGTGATAAAATTGATGAGATAAAGAAAGGGAATGCGAAGCTCAATGGAGTTACCGTGCATCCAAGAGTAGTGACAGGTAAAATTCATAATGAAATTGAAAACATAACCAGGGAAGAGGGCGTGAAACTAATTGTTATGGGAACCTACGGAGTATCGGGGGTCACCAATATTGGGAAGTTTTTCATAGGATCAAATGCATACCGTACAATTCAGGAAGCACCGTGTCCTATTATCACTCTCCGTGAGAAGCCATGGAAAGATAGTATTAAAGATATTGTAGTTCCAATAGACAGCACCAAAGAGTCTGAGGAAAAGCTTGATATTGTTATAAGCTGGGCAAAATTTTTCGGAAGCACCGTGCATGTGCTTGCGGTTACTGCATTTTTTGAAGAATTTTATGTTGATGTAAAAGCCGTTGACCGAAAAGTGCATGAGGTGGAAAAAAGATTGTCTGCGGAGGGAATAAATTATACCGCTCATATAGCAAGGCATCAGGCTCCGTCTTTCTCTGTGCTTGAACACGCGAGGAAAGTTGGTGGTGATTTAATTATTATGGTTACAGGCCAGGAGTGGCAATTGACGGAGATGCTTTTAGGATCGAGCGCACGAAACATCGTTACCGAATCAACAATTCCGGTGCTTAGCATAAATATTAGAAAATGATCCTTGAAGCTGTTTGAATGGTGAATGATAACTTCGCTTCATTGTAACTGATCACAGATAGAGCAGATGGAGTTTCATTTATTATTTCCTGACACAGAACTTGCAGAAATCTCGTTCTTAGCAGACCATGGGGAAGTTGTGTTTCTGGTTTCCAAAAGCTCAGATCCCTTTCAGGAAGTAATCAGTGCGCTGTTGAACTTTGAGGCTGATGAAGATGCTGAATTATCTGATGACTCGTACATGTTCCTATGGACTGGCGACACATGGGGTTATGAGTGGCAATTTGAAAAAATGGGAGAGGGGGTCGTTCAGTTAAAAATTATTCAGATCAATAACCTTCGCTATTATTTATCAAGGCAGGGTATTGATGATGATGTATTGATGGAAGAAATTGTTCCGGTTAATGAAGATGAGATATTGTATGAGGAAACAATAATTATAGATGAGCTGATAAGTGCAGTAGTTCGATGTGTTGACCGATATCTAAAAGCGTATGGCATTCTTGATTATTCGAGTCAATGGGGAAATACCGGTTTTGCCATCACCAGCTATTTAAAACTGAAAAGCTATCTTCTTCAGAAAGATCTATGGACCGGTGATGCTGCCATCTCTGAGGTTTTTAAGCGGGAACTGGGTCAGCTGA
>JACCZV010000043.1 GCA_013695775.1 Chitinophagales bacterium
ACTGTTGCGTGTATTGCAGTTACGGAACCGTAAAATATCCATCGATGCAATGAGGAAATTAAAAAACATAACGTTGATATTAGGCTTGTTGCTGCAAATGATAACAGCCCATGTTTTTGCGCAACACAATCTTATTTTAGGAAACTTCAGCTTGTTTCAAAGCAACGGAAAAGTTTATCTCAACTGGTACATTGTTTCAGGAAGCTCATGCAATGGCATTCAGATTTATCGCTCCACGGATAGTGTAATGTTCACAAGTTGGAAGCATCGAAGGTATTTGCGGCAGCGCCTCCACTGCCGTCAGCTACAATTTTATAGACGATAAGCCCGTGAAGAATAAAGTGAATTATTACCGGCTTGAATTAGGCAACAACGGTTCATCGGAAATTCTATCGGTAGAAATAATTGACATTAGCAACGGTTATCAAATCCGTCCTAATCCGGTTATCGGCAAAGCCAAACTTTATTTTGATAACAACACACATCAAAACCATCTGCTTTACATTTATAATATAATGGGTGTTCAGTTATTTACGGCATCAACCCGTGAAGATTTTTTTGACCTGAACGCCGAAGCTTTTCTTTCGGGAATTTATCTTTTCACCATTATCACCGAAGAAAATCAAATTAAAACCAGCGGCAGGATAATAATTCAGTAACTGAAATTTTCTTTTCCTCAAAAACATTTTTTCATTTCCCTGTCAGGTTTTAAAACTTGCAGCGACTAACCATTTGAATTAATCAAAATTCAAAGCAATATAAACTAACCATGAGAAAATTATACACCCTTTTAGCAATCGCATTTTTGCTTTCCTGCCAACTTGCATTTTCACAAGTAGCGAAAAAAATTGTGGTAGAACATTTCACCAATACCAATTGCAGCGTTTGTGCATCAAGAAACCCTGGGTTCTACACCAACCTCAATAGCCAAGCAGGCGTATTGCATTTAGCAGTTCATCCAAGTGCCCCTTACAGCAGTTGTTTGCTCTATCAACAAAATTCAACAGCCAACGATGCACGCACGAATTATTACGGTATTTATGGCGGCACACCTCGTTTGGTAATTAACGGAGTGGTAATTTCTTCTTCTGCAGATTATTCAAGCAGTTCCATTTTTACGCCTTACCAATCCTTAACCTCTCCCGCAAGCATCCTGATTGTTCAGCAAAAATTTGGAACCGATTCAGTCAGAGCTACCGTCATTATTAAAACAGAAGCACCGCATGCATTAGGTGATCTATCACTGTTTGTGGCACTTGCTGAAGACACCGTATTTTATACCGGCACTAATGGAGAAGATCAACACTACGATGTGTTCCGGAAATCACTAAGCAGTACCACGGGAACATCGGTGGCATTGCCTGCCGCCGTTGGTGATTCAATAATGCTCACCTTCTCTTCTCCTTCCAATAGTATTTGGAATTTTTCAAGAATATACACGTTAGCCATTTTACAGGAAACAAGTTCTAAAAATCTTGTTCAGGCAGAAGCCGTTTCACCTTCGGCGGACGTGGCAGCAACAGGTATTAACGAAAACATAAAGCAAATTACCGCATCAATTTTCCCTAACCCGGTTGATAATCTTTTTACCATTCAGTTAGGCGAATCATCCGATGCAATCATTACGCTTACGGATATTGACGGAAAATTAATTATGCAACAAGCAGTTTCGCAAAGCCAATTTCAGTTTGATATTTCTTCATTGCCAAAAGCAACTTATCTGCTAAACATTAAAACAGAAAAAGGAGAATTCAGTCAAAAAATTATTAAGCGATAAGTTTTCTAAAAAAAATTCGAACAGTCTGTCAGGTTTCAAAACTTGATGCGACTATTTAACGAAATCAAATTTAACAAACACTTTAAAAATTAAACAAATGAAAAGGAAAATTATTATCGCAGCAGTTGTTATCGCCATTGGCGCTTTTGCATTCACAAAATTCTTATCAAGCGAAAAAGCAAATGCATCGCCATCCGAAAAAATTACTGCTTCACCAATGGATGATATGAACGGTTGGTCTGAAGCTTCCAAGATGGCTGTTATGACGATGAAAAAAACTTACGGAGAACCCGCCGAAAAAACTTCGACAATGATGGTGTGGAATAATACCGGTCAATGGAAAAAAACCGTTGTGTATGCAAAAGAATTCAAGCACGATTTTCCGATGCCGCACACCGATGTGATGCAACAGTGGATTGATTACAATGTGCCGGCTGAAAAATTTGATGACCTTGCCATGTATGACGGCAGCGTAGTTTGCAACCGTACCAACGGTGAAATATCAGCGCGATGTGACAAAGAAGGAGCAAATTTTCTCGCCATCAATCTTGCCAACGATATTATTAAAGGAAATAAGGATGTTAAAACCGCCAGAGATTTTTACGCTACATCCATTAAAGAATTTATAAACGGAGGCAAGCCTGCTTACATGCAGAAACTCCAATTTGACGTTGCAAACGGCAACACAGCCGATGCCGACAAAGCATCATCCATCATTACGGACGCCGACATGATGAAAGCAAAAAAGATGAATGAGATGATGGAAAAAGAAATGATGATGCCTGCTCACGGTGAAAAAGGACATGTTTGCACACCTGAATGTAAGAAGTAATAAGAAAATTTAATTCGTTAATCGGGGGTTGTCTCAAAAACAACCCCCGATTTTATTTTATAACAATTAACTCACGTTACGGACTTGAAAAACCGGGGAGCGTTTACAGGCTGAACTGAATGAAATATAAATATGTGGATACAATTGATTTCCTTATAGATTAATACTTACCTATATCTATTCCTCCAAATATGCAAATACCTTTTAATATAAGAATTTTATCCATGTTTCTCGCCGTTGTTTGTCTTCGCCAAGCCATTAGCCGAGCCAGTCCAATAACTGCAAGACACCACTTCATAAAAAAAATGTTTTAGAGATTAATAACTGCGAATGTCAATGCCGCCAAATACCGAAGTTCCTCTTAAAATTAGTATCTTATCTGCATTTACAGCAACCGCTTGAATATTGCGTTTATCTTCAATTCCGCCAAAGACAGTTATCATTTCTGATTTAATATTCCAATGAGGAGGCATGATGAGTTTGGTGCCCCCTACCACCTGGGTTATATTAAGTTCAATTCTTCCACTTATATCTGCCTGGCTTAAGTCGAGATCAATTCCCCCAAAAATACTGGTCACGTTGCCTCCCTTAAAATCTTTAGATAGAATCACTTTTCGGACACCTCCAATAAAGGAAATCTCATCCAAGTATTCGTCCTTCGAATTGCCTGCAATTCCATATTCATGATTTGCAATGACTTCTGATCTTTGATTGCCTGCTTTATTAGGGTTGAGTATGATCCATAAGCCAATTACAATCAGGGCAATTGGCAATGCATAATACCGGATTGAAAAATCAGGAAAAAGATCACCCATCAAAAAAATACTTCCTATCATCACCAGTATGAGCCAGGAAGGGTTTCTAAAATTCTGTTGTACTCCAATAATGAGCCCGACTGCAATGAGCAAAGTCTTCCAGCTAAATAGCCAGTGAGGCAGGGGCATTACAAGCCTTTGAAAGATCAGAATGCAGCCAATTGTGAGAAGGAGCAATCCTAATAAAAAGCGTCCGTTATTGTTTTTTTGAACTCGATTATTTTCCATGAATGGACTTTTCGCCAAAAGTAGCATTGCGGATACGTATTGCCAAAGGAGTTAAGCCGGTATATAAATCTACGGTCAGACGCCTGATTGCAGTTATATTCCCGAAAATGGCTGTTCATGAATCAGTCAAACCCATAATAAATTGGGGAGTAACTAAAAACTATTGCAGATCCGTGAAGGTCTACCAGACCAGTAGCTACTTAATAAATACTGCTCTTTTAGTTTCGGAAACATTTGCTGTTTCAAATTTGATAAGGTAAAGCCCATTGCTTTCATTAGAAGGAATCCAGGTATGTTGATAGATACCTTGTGAATATGTGCCATCCATTAATACCTGTATCAACCTTCCATCCAAATCATAAACTTTCAAGGAGCAATCGCCTGGGGCAGCCATCTCACACCGAATATAAAGCTCTTGAGAGAAAGGATTTGGATATACAAATACATTGTTATTTATAATTTCAATTTGTCCTCCGCTGGTCGTTTGAAAAGCTATCTCAACTTCTACTGAGTCGCCGTAAACAATTACGTCAGGGATGGTAACAAGTCCTCCATTATATGTGATGGTTCCGGATTGTATAATCTGTCCTTTATAAGTCACGGTCCAGTTTAACAAATCCCCTTCAGCAGGGTGGAACTGTTGAAGACCACGCGGGGTTACATCTGCTTCACAGGATTTTGGTGCTTCATAAATCTCTCCCGATTTAAGCACCAGATCTCTTAAAAAGAGGGTAACTTTCCAATAAGAAGGTTCGTCCTCCGGGTCATTTTTGTAATCTAAAAATCCATTTATAGATCCAAATGCTGCACCGTCACCAGCATGGCCATTCCCATAATCTTCATTGGCTGTGCAATTGGAAAATGCTGGATATGAAACGTTCTTTCGATAACGTAAGTAATCAAAGTTGTTATCCCCCCAGGTACCATTTTCCCCTGCATGATTTCTGCCATCGTAAAAATAGTATCCTCCAATATTATTGCTATTGATTGAGTCGTAGTATATGGGTTTCTCTGTCCACCCTATAAGAGTATCGTATTTGCCATTTATACTATAGATCATCGGAAAATTCTTCTCGCTGAAGGTATGAGAGATCCATTCACCGTTTAATAAGTCGTAGGTAAGGTATCCGAGATTGGTCATCAGGTTACTATTTATTGTTCCTAAACGGCGGTCTCCTGATTCGCGGTTGGGCTTGTTTTGATTTAAGGAGCAATAAGGATTATAATCCTGATCAAAAGCTAAGTTAAAGCTGCCTGAGCTGAGTTTAACTGCTGCTATGCTCTCCGGATAGGTCATAGCATAAAAGAATGCTCCAATAGCTCCGAAAGAATTTCCTTCCAGATAAATGCGGTTGCTGTCGACCGGAAATTTTTGTTTGGCCCATTCAATAATACGTGTCAGCCTTTGCTGGCTAAAGTTGTAATTAATACCAGATGTAAGTGGTTCCTGATTATTAAGTTCGTCATAAATATCAAAGTTTTCATTCGCTCCCCACCAGCCGGATGTATTTCCACTCGGGAAATTATCTTCAGGACAAATAGTTATCTCTGACTCATCTGCCATGGATATACTTTCTAAAAAATCTGAGCCTCCCGGATGGAAACGCATTTTCAAAGGATAATCATCTGAAGCTGTAACATTTTTGTGCAAGGCGAAATCTAAAGCAATAAAGCCAGCTTTATTCATGAGAGGTTGACCAATAGCATATTTCATGCTCATAAAAGTGGTATAAATATCTACAGTTAAAGCGTTTATAATGCGGGTTTGCTGATATACAGGGTAAGGAGCCGCAACAACCTCTATAATTGGATTTAGCAGCGAATTAACGCCCGGCATCACCGCATTGTTTTCTATTCCATCTTCTATTGAAGTTACTGCATAATAATAATTTCCTGTGGCCAGAGTAGTTGCAACAAATAAACCTTTATTAGCAGAAAGTGGGGGTGAACCGGAATCTATAACTAGATAAACCTCAGTCTGATCATGTGTTGATAAGTTATAATCTTTTGCAGAGTTTCCATTAGTATAACCCAGATATTCAGCTTGTTCTAAATTGTCGGATGAGGTAATTGGATTTTCGGAACGATACATTTTATAATAAATGGATGTATCAGATAAATTTTGCCAGGTAAGAAAAGTCTGCCCATGCTTGTGAAAGCCGTTGAGATTAGATAAAGGTTTGTGAAGCGAGCCATCAGAAAAATTCAACTCATGATAAATGCTGCCATATCCATTAATATTTATGGTAGCGAGAATTAAGGACAGCAATAGAGCAATAGGAAATCTGGTAAACAAAGAATTTATGATTGTGCATAAGTGAAAACAATGTATGCAAGTTGCATTAAATTATTTTAGCAATTAAATTTTTGTTTTAGTTATTTGAATGTAGATACACTAAAATACCTTTTGACTATTCCTCCAATGAATTTTAATCTTAATTTAAAATTTAATAAAAGGTAGGTCTATATTAGTTGGTCATATACCTAATTATTTGATTTCTAATTTTACGCCCAATAATCTCTTTATGAAACTAAAAATATTTCTCTTACTGATACTAAGTTTTTTTAATTCATTAGCATTTAATTCCTTCGCTCAGAAATCCAAAGACACTATAGCAATCGAAAGTTTTCCTGGTGGCTACGATCCTCTGCTTTTTCAAGGCTTGCGCTGGCGCAGCATTGGTCCATGGCGCGGAGGAAGGTCGCTGGCTGTTTGCGGAGTAATTGGGCAGCCTAACATATATTATTTCGGCGCAGTGGGTGGTGGAATCTGGAAAACGGAGGATGGCGGGCAAACATGGCTTTGTATATCAGATTCTGCATTTCACTCCTCCTCAGTAGGAGCAATAACAGTTGCACCCTCTGATGCAAACATCATATATGCTGGGATGGGAGAGGCGGAGATGCGCGGAAACATATCCTTTGGTGATGGCGTCTATAAATCGACAGATTGCGGAAAAACATGGAGGCACATCGGTTTGAAAGAATCTTATGCCATTCAAAACATTATTGTGCATCCTGACAAACCAGGGTTACTGTATGCCTCTTGCATGGGTAAAATATTCGGATCAAATAAGGAGCGGGGTTTATAC
>JACCZV010000047.1 GCA_013695775.1 Chitinophagales bacterium
TCCGCTCCCCACTTAAAAGTGGGACCTAAAAAAAATGAGAGACGGGCATTGATATTTGTGTCTGTAAGCAAGGGTATATTTGCTGAGGCATCAGCAAAGCCCACATCTCTTGCGGATATTTTTCCTATATAGTTTCGTGTATCTACACCCGAGAAATAATAAACCAGGTTGTCTTCAAAACGGCTGTAAGCGGCCGAAATTTTCACTTCAGGAGTTAGCGAATATTCACCATAAATTTCCCATTTGTTTTTTCCTACCTCCCAGTCAAGAAATTGCTGTGAGATAAAGCTGAAGCCAAAGCAGTTACTTTTGGATTGCGGATGAACATTTAGCCCAAAAAAAAGGAAGCCTATTACGAGGACATATTGGAAGATAGTTTTCGATAGCATTGACTCTGAAGAACGCAAGCTTTTAACTAAGATTTAATTGTCCGTTTATCAAATGGTGTATTAAAGCGGTAACCGAGGCCAAGCCCGTAGCAATACATTGGTCTGCCTGCTATGAAGGTTCTTATTTTGGTTCCCCCGGTAATCTCCATTCGTTTAAATACTGTAACACTTAAATCAAATCCTGCATTTAAACCAAAATGATTACGGTGTAGACTATTACCATCTGTTTCGGGAAATCCCACATTAATAATTCCATAAAATAGAAATTCTCCGCCCATTTCGTAAGAGGGTCCAAAAAAAATGCTGTACCGTACAGGTACTTTTTTAGTATCTACCAAAATACTGTGAATCGCAAGATCAAAATAAGTAAGAGTTCTTGATGTATATTTTAATATATAATTATCGGGATTAATCTCAGGATCTAATAACTGATCGTCCTTTATATTGGAAACTGATCCTGAGATTTCTAACCTCTTACTTAATGCTCTTTTCATTATACCCTCCACGCTTAAAGTACCATTTTCCCAATCTGGAAAATGAGCACTCCAAACTTTAACCGCAATGGCAGTTGGATAAGATTGGCTGTAGGTAAATTTACTAATCAAAAAAGTTAAGTAAAAGAATGCAATACTGTATTTCATACAAATGAATACCTATTAATGAATTATTTGCAGAGGTTCAATTGTAGATCCTAGAGACGAAATTAGCTTTACAAAGTAAAGCCCTTGTACTTTTATTTTTATTTGCATTATCTGTGCAATTGACTGGGCTCGGTTAATCGCTTCAGTTGCTTTTGGTTCTTCAAAATTTTCATAAATAGTTTCTTTCCAGAGGCCTAACCATCTTTCAAAATGAAGCGGTTCGAGCGGTAATAAATTATTCAACTCTACATGTTTTTTCATCGGATTTCCACTGTATGAGGCAGTTCCGAATAAGATTGTTTCCAAGAATGAAATCATGACAGGTATGTGGATGTCCCGGGAAAAGCTTACCACCTTCGTAAAGAAGTTACCAATAATCGTGTCCGGAATAACTTTCTTGTAAAATTCATTTACAAGTATCTCCACATCAGCTCTGTTTTGAATGTCGTTCATTGGCAACAAAATTAAACATTAGCGCTGTGATCAATAGGTTCAGAAGATGCACTTGCCAATCGAAAAACTCAGTTAAAAAACCCTATCAGCTCATTTGTTTAAATTCGGCGAACAGATCATGCCGCTATGGTTACCCGTATAGTAAAACTTACCCTTCACCCTGAGCATATAGGTGATTTTCTATTGATATTCAAAGATGTGAAGGAGACCATTGCTTCTTTCGATGGCTGCCATCATGTTGAGTTGCTTCAGGATATTCAGGCCCCCCATATTTTTTTTACATACAGCATTTGGGAAGATGAGCATTATCTGAATCATTATAGATTTTCAGAATTCTTCAAGATCACCTGGGAACGATCAAAGAAATTATTTTCGCAGAAGGCGGAAGCCTGGAGCGTGGCTCTGATCGAACGGGCTCAATCAGATCACTTTTGATCAGAAGCCTATCTAACTCTCCGCTAAGTATAATTTTCTTTTGTTGTGATTGAAATATTTTATTTCTAACCTGCGTTCAGGTGGGTTTTTTACCAAGCCATCTATAACATTGAAAAAATAATTCAGCGTCTGTTGATGCACTATAGTCTTTTGCATATAACAGATTGATGCGGGATATCGCGGCATCATCAAGCTTTTTTATTTGGAATTCATCGAGAGGAGTTATAATGCCAGGTCTGATGGCCGGAAGCTGATTTTGCTGCTGTTCATTGCCGGCGTAGCCTACCCATGATTTATTGCCAATCAATACGGTAAGAAGATTTGAAATTAATCCTTCAAAGTTTTTTACAATAAGAAAATTTAGGGGGATTGTACACAGAAGAAAAATGGCTGCTGCAATGTCAAACAATCTTTTGCTTCGTCTGTTGAATGGCGTATCAATGGCCAGCTTAATGTCTATAGTGTACAGCTCCCCGGGCGTATCCTTAGAGTTGCTCCCTATAATACTTAGTGAATCTTCGGCGATAATCTTATACTCAAGATGAGAACCGATTTTTGTCATACACTCAATGATCTTTTGCGATGAGAGGTCTTTTGAACAAAAAATCACTTCATCTATTTTATATATTCTTACAATTTCATCTAATTGATGCACGCTGCCCAGATGATGCATGTAGTGATCGGCTTCAGGAAGAAGAGAAACATATCCGATATAGTCATTTTTTATTTTTGCCTGGTTAAGCAATCTTTCAACACGGTTTGATTCATTCCGGCTTCCTACAATTATCAACCTTTTCTCAGGCGCCTCACCCAACCTCAAATTCCGGTGCTGCATTGCATGTATGAGCACACGTATGAGCATCATGTCGAACACCGCGAATACAAACCCTAAAAGAATCATCGCTCGTGAAAAGCGAAGATCATCGGGGAGAAACCCATAGATTGCCGCAATCACGATGGTTCCGAAGAATAATCCCCGGATGATTCTTGCCGGCCGTGCCTTCTCTTCATAACCGCCACTAAAAAAAACAGATGCAAGCCACATTATTATATAGCCCGGCACTACGATGTATATGTATTCGTTCGGATAAGTAGTGCCCTCTGATGCTTTTATATTGTTCTGCCAAAAATTCTTGATCATTACCATACCGCCGTAAATAGTCATAGCGTCAATGAATGGCAGGCTCAGTCGTGTTACAATACGCGATATAACAGATGCTGCAGCTCTTACATAAATTGCAATCTTCAGCATGCTGATATAAAATCCTGCTCCCTGCGGGGAGAAATGTTTTTGAGAAAAAATGATCATAGCCTGATAAAACATTCGCACATAATTCATTGAACCCTTCTTCGTGCTCTCCCCCTTATAATGAATGATGCGCGTATCGGCTAAATAATAATTTTTGAAACCTGCCTTTACAATCCGGTATGAGAGATCTATATCTTCCCCATACATAAAAAAAGTCTCATCCAGTAACCCAGCCTTTTCAATTGCCGCTTTCCTGATGAACATGAAAGCACCTGCAAGCACTTCTACCTCATGGGTTTTGCTTTCAGGAAGATAGCCAAGATGGTAGCGACCGAAAATTTTTGATTGAGGGAACAGCTTTGAAAGCCCGAAAGCTTTAAAGAATGCAACCGCGGGCGAAGGAAAGGCACGTTTCGATTCAGGCAGGAAGCTTCCCTTGCCATCGAGCATCTTTACCCCAACTGCTCCGGCTTCCGGATGCTCCTGCATAAAGAGCAGACATTTTTCAAAAGTATCCTCTTCAACAATCGTATCCGGGTTTAGCAGCAATATGAATTCACCTCGGGCACATTGAATGGCCTGGTTATTTGCTTTAGCGAAACCTAAATTTTCTTTGTTTTCGATTACTAATATTTCAGGAAATTTTTGTTTAAGAAGCTCAACTGATCCATCTACGGAATTGTTATCCACCACAAAAATTTCTGATGCTATTTGCTTAGTCGCTTTTTGTACAGAGCGCAGGGCCTGTTCAAGGAAAAATTTAACATTGTAGTTGACGATGATAATCGAAAGTCGAAGCACAGGCGGAAGATACTGATTCGGAAAATTTAAGAGCTTTCATGATATTTAACGGCTCTGATGGCGTGGGATTGTCAATTTGCGAAATATTATAATACTCTATTTACCTCAGGGCGAAGGATAATTTGCTCTATTAAGAGGGTTGAGATTTCTTATAGAGGATTCAGATTTTTCACTTTGTTCGAAATGACGCACTTTGTTCGAAATGACGACATCTCCACAACCAGCTTCTGCACCCTTCAACAATGCATGCGTCATTTCGGCGATAGTAGAAATCTCCTGAATAACAGAGAGATTAACATCGTCATTTCGACGATAGGAGAAATCTCATGAATGACAGAAATCTACTATAAAATGTTAGGAGGCTAAACTCATGAGATTTCTCACTTCGTTCGAAATGACGGCCTACCATTCGACAAATACATTTGTCATTTCGACGATAGGAGAAATGACAGAAATCTACTATAGAATGTTAACAGGCTTAACACGTGAGATTTCTCACTTTATTCGAAATGACGGCATCTTCACAATTAGTTTCTGCACCCCATTCGACGAATACATTCGTCATCTCGACGATAGGAGAAATCTCCTGAGAACAATAATCTATTATAGAATGTAGCAGGTTAATGCGCGAGATTTCTCACTTTCGAAATGACAGGATGAATTACTCGCGATGTACAAGGTAGTTTTCATATGGCATACGGGTGGCGATAGAGCGTCCCAGCGTGATGTCATCAACATATTCCAACTCACCGCCGAATGAAATTCCGCGTGCTATGCTCGTGATCTTTACGGGGAGTGATTGCAGCTTTTTCGAGATATAAAAAATTGTGGTGTCCCCTTCAATTGTAGGGTTTAGCGCCATGATTACCTCTTTAACATCACCATTAGAGCACCGTACAGCTAAAGATTCAATATTTACCTCCTCGGGTCCAATCCCTTCAAGAGGACTTATTACACCGCCGAGCACATGGTATAAGCCATGATATTGGTTGGTGGATTCAATGGCGATCACATCGCGAATGCTCTCCACAACGCAAACAAGGGAATGGTTGCGCTTCAGGCTTTCACAAATACTGCAAAGCTCATTATCGGAGATGTTATGGCAATTTCTACAAAATCTGATCAGGCTTCTCATCCGTACAATAGAATCACTAAAAAGTTCTACAGATTCTTTATCCTGCTTCAGTAAGTGCAATACCAGACGCAGCGCAGTTTTTTTTCCAATGCCGGGCAATTTCTCAAATTCAGAGACAGCTTGTTCAATGAGCTTAGAAGGAAAATTCATACCAGGCAAAAATAAAACTTATCAGGAAGAGAAAGGAATCTGACACACAGATGAAGGATTTCAAAGGCTTTTTGTGTTTGTTGCTGACTGGCCCTCCTCTATCATCATTTTTCATTGTATTTTTATTTTTTAGTGATAGATTTTTATTAAAGCTTTCATTCCATATGACCAGACTGTTCGTGATTTTTTTCCTGTCTATTTTTGAAAATGGATTCAGCCAGTTTCTGAATGTGAAAGTTGGTGATGGAAATGCTGAAGAGCCAAGCATTTTTATCAACCCTAAAAACACGAATAATATAGTTGCAGGGGCAAACATCAATTATGTTTATCATTCAATGGATGGCGGCCTTAGCTGGTCAGTAGATAACTTAACCTCACCTTATGGTGTTTGGGGCGATCCCTGCATCTTCACTGATACTGCAGGAAATTTTTATTATGTTCATCTCTCAAATCCTCCGGCAGATAGCGGACATTGGATAGATCGCATTGTTTGCCAGAAATCCACAGACCAAGGTGTAACATGGTCATCGGGTACCTATACAGGCCTGATCGGAAATCATAATCAGGATAAAGCATGGACAACGGTTGATCCCCAAACAAATTCCATTTATATAACATGGACTGATTTTGAAGCTTATGGCAGCTCGAGTCCTAACGACAGCTCAGTGATCCTGTTTTCGAAATCTGTGGATGAAGGTGCCACATGGCGCAAACCGCTTCGAATCAGCAAGCTTGCCGGCGATTGTATTGATAGTGACAATACCGCTGAAGGTGCAGTACCGGCCGTGGGTGCCAACGGGGAGGTATATGTAGCATGGTCGAATCGTGACACCATATTTTTTGACAAATCGCTGGATGGAGGCAAAACATGGATGGCTGAAGATGGGATAATTTCCGATCAGCCGGGCGGCTGGGATTTTTTCGTTCCAGGCCTTCAGCGTTGTAATGGTTTCCCTATTACCAGATGCGATCTTAGCGGAAGCGCATATAATGGAACCATATACGTTAACTGGGCTGATCAGCGCAATGGAACTGATAATACGGATGTATGGATTTCCAGTTCCACCGACAATGGCGTTACCTGGTCACTACCGCTAAAAGTTAATGATGACAATCTGAATAAGCATCAATTCTTAACCTGGATGGATGTAGACCAGGCAAACGGCAACATTTACATCATCTTTTATGATCGAAGAAATTATAGCGATGAAACCACAGATGTCTTTCTTGCTTACTCCACAGATGGGGGAAATTCTTTTATAAATCAAAAAATCAGCGATGTTCCGTTCATTCCAAATACTTCCGCTTTCTTTGGCGATTATTCAAATATCAGTGCCTTCAACGGAAAAATTGCTCCGATTTGGACGCGTCAGGATGGTTCTTCTACCTCCGTCTGGACTGCGATTATTGATTTCAGCACACTTACAGAAGAAACTCCGGACTTTAAAACAGACCATTTTATATTGCTTCAAAATTTTCCGAATCCATTCAGCGATATAACAAGGATTGAGATGAACATCGATGTGCCTGGCCATTATTCATTGTCGCTTTACGACCTGCTCGGATTAAAGGTAGCCGACATCATCTCCAATGAATTTCTCTCGAAAGGCAACCATTCGCTAACACTTAATTCCTCTTCTCTTAATTTGTCGTTAGGCTCTTACTATTATTCTTTGCAAAAGGGAAATGAAGTGCAAACAAAGCGGCTACTGTTTTTGCGACCAGAATGAGAACACCTGATCTTAATAACCAATATTTTTCTATTGAATTCTTATGGCAAAACACCTGGTTCAAAATAAAGACTTTCTCCTATTTATCTGTTCAGTCTTTGTGGCGATATTGCCCGCCTTTTCACAAGGTCAGAATATGGAAGCAAATGCTAAGGAGTTTACAATGCTGTCACTCGGGGATTCATATACGATAGGAGAGCAGGTAGATGAAGCGGATCGGTTTCCAAATCAAACGGTGCTGCAGCTTCATTCTAAAGGGATATATTTTAATAAACCAAAAATCATTGCTACCACAGGATGGACAACGGATGAATTGCTGTCTGCAATAGAAAAGGTAAACCTACAACCTCCGTATGATTTTGTCACCCTGCTCATAGGAGTAAATAACCAATACCGCGGCAGAGATGAAGAAGAATATCGAAAAGAGTTTGTACAGTTGCTTGATCTTGCAATAACCTTTGCAGGAGAGAAAAAAAACCATGTCATCGTTCTCTCTATTCCCGATTGGGGAGCAACTCCTTTCGCAGAAGGAAAGGATCGCAAAAACATTGCATCAGAAATTGACAGCTTCAATGCTATTAACATGAAAGAGAGTATGAATCATGGGTTACATTATATTGACATTACCCCTATATCTCGCAATGCAGCCATTGATTCATCACTTGTTGCTTCGGACGGCCTCCATCCATCAGGTAAAATGTATGCGCAATGGGCAGAGTTGGTTGCAGCAGTTATCAAGGAAGAGGTAATGAAGTAAGCGGCAATGGAATCGGTATCTTAAATTAAGCATCAATTTGCAACTTATTATGTATTAAGTTGTCAGCTCTCAAACTTTTTTATGACAACTGTTTTCGTCACCGGCACCACCTCAGGATTCGGAAAAGCAATAGCTGAAAAATTTGCGCAAAAGGGATACAGCGTCGTCATTACCGGCCGCAGGCACGAACGATTACAATCACTTGCGTCAGCACTAAAGCAAAGTTGTAATGCAGAGGTGCTTCCCCTTCTATTCGATGTTCGCGATAGGCATGCAGTCAATCAAGCCATTTCGTCTATGCCGGAAAAGTGGAAAGAGAGTATCAGTATTTTGGTAAATAATGCCGGGCTTGCTGCAGGGTTAGATTCCATTCAGGAGGGCTCTTCGGATGATTGGGACACGATGATTGATACGAACGTGAAAGGCTTGCTTTATGTAACCAAAGCCATTATCCCTTTCTTGATTCAAAATTCACACGGACATATTATCAATATTGGATCCACGGCTGCAAAATATGTGTATGAAAAAGGAAATGTTTA
>JACCZV010000091.1 GCA_013695775.1 Chitinophagales bacterium
ATTATAAGATCAACATAATTGACACACCGGGATTGGATGATTTTATTGGTGAGGTGGTGGTAGGCCTGCGGGTTGCAGATACTGGAGTTATGGTTTTGAACGCACAGCATGGCGTAGAGGTAGGAACAGAGTTAATATGGAATTATGTTGATCAATTTAGCAAACCAGTTCTTTTCGCCATCAACCAACTCGACCATGAGAAATCAAATTTCGAAGCAACCGTTGAAGAGGCGAAGAGACGTTTTGGAAAGGCCTTTACACTCATGCAATATCCGCTGAACGAAGGTGTGAGCTTTAATGCCATTATAGATCTGTTGAAGATGACGATGTATAAGTTTGGGCCAAATGGAGGCAAACCGGAAAAGCTTCCAATCCCTGACGCAGAGAAAGCCAAAGCAGAGGAATTACACAACCAGCTTGTAGAAATTGCTGCCGAAAATGATGAGAAGCTCATGGAGTTGTATTTTGAGAAAGGATCGCTCGATGAAGATGAGATGAGGCAAGGCATCAAACAGGGCATGATGAATCACCAGGTGTTCCCTGTATTTTGTATTTCAGCAAAAAAAGATATGGGATCGGGCCGCATGATGGGTTTTATTGATAATGTAGCGCCCTCTGCGGGAGAAATGCCTGCAGAGAAATCTGTAGATGGCCGTGAAATAAGAGGCGAGGTGAATGGACAGCCCGTCGTCTTTATCTATAAATCACTGATAGAACCGCACCTGGGTAATCTTGCTCTGTTTAAAGTAATATCCGGTGAGATCACTGCAGGCCTTGATTTCACGAATGCGGACAATGGTTCTGCAGAACGTATCAACCAACTCTTCATTCTTGATGGAAAAAATAGAAATGGAGTTGCAAAGCTTACAGCGGGAGATTTAGGTGCCACCCTGAAGCTGAAAAATACGCATACCAATCAAACACTATATGGAAAGGGTACAGCGGTAAAGATTCAACCTATTGAGTTTCCTGAGCCACGAATAAGTGTTGCCATAGTCACAAAAAATAAGGGAGATGATGAAAAGCTCAGCACTGTTCTGGCCGACATCAACAGGGAAGACCCTACGCTGCTAATAGAATATTCCCGTGAGCTAAAACAGGTAATACTTCATGGGCAGGGGGAGCTCCATTTGCAGGCCACTAAGTGGCGCCTTGAGAATATTTACAAGATGCATGTTGACTTCGAAAAGACAAGGATCCCCTACCGGGAAACAATACGCAGGGCGGCTCGCACAACCTATCGTCACAAGAAGCAATCGGGGGGAGCCGGGCAATTTGCTGAAGTGGCAATGATGATTGAACCTTTTCATGATGGATATAAGGTTCCGGGGGAGTTTAATCTAAGAGGAAAAGAGGAGATAGCTCTTGACTGGGGTGGCAAATTGATCTATCATAACTGCATAGTTGGTGGCGCAATTGATACACGATTTATGCCGTCGATATTAAAAGGGGTTATGGATAAGATGCAGGAGGGTCCCACGACAGGTTCGTATGTTCGTGACATCAACGTCTACATCTATGATGGGAAAATGCACCCGGTAGATTCAAATGATATGGCATTCAAGATAGCAGGCATGATGGCATTTAAAGAATCATTCCAGCAGGCCGATCCGAAACTCCTTGAACCCATCTATGAGCTGGAAATACTTGTTCCGGAAGAACAAATGGGAGACGTGATGAGCGACCTTAACACTCGGCGTGCAGTGATCATCGGCATGGATTCCCATAAAACCTACCAGGTAATCAAGGCGAGAGTACCACTTTCAGAGCTCGACAAATATTCTAACACTCTTCGTTCACTGACTCAAGGTAAAGCGAGCTTTAAAACGCGCTATGCCAACTATGAACTTGTGCCTGCCGAAGTGCAGAAAAAGCTTGCGGAAGAGTATCAAAAACATGCAAAAGATGATCATTAATCCTTATTAATGATGTAAAAAATATCGAAAATATTTGAGAAACGCTCTCCTCATTTCATTATTAATCGCAACAACTTTGGGCTGTCAGCCAAAAGTAAACCAGATAGCTATTGAAGATCCTATGCGTGGATTTACACCCTATGCCCCGGATCATATACGCGGAGCAGCCTCTGTTAAGGATCTTGCGGTAAATCTTTTTCTTTCTTTAAAAGGAGATATTAGTTTTGCGCAGCTTGCTCTATTTATTCCTGATTCGTCCAACATTGCTGAAATCTATAGGATTACACTCACTGACGCAAGCGAAGCGAATCTAAATTCAAATGCAGACACGGTAATGCATCAATTACAACGCGGATGGATCACTACTCGCAGCGAGGCCTCACGGTTAAAGGCAAACTGGTCAGAGGCCACATTTACCAAACTCCTTATCGAAGACATAGTAAACCAAAAGATACCGAGCAAAAAGATCATCCTCGAATGCAAATCAGGAAACACCACACTGCGGGCAAATGTGAAATGTATGCAGATAGGTGACCGCTGGTTTATCGGTGAGGATATTAAGTTTGGAGTATGATCCACAGTTTAGTATATCTCAAAAATGCTTGTCCTTCTCAGGGGCCGCTTCAGAACAGCGTTTTACAGAGGCAGTTCAAATATAAATGAATTTTCAATTCAAGAGCGTACCTTCCGTAGCACGAGAAATTATTTTCGTTTTCAAAAAAATTGGAATGACGCATAACCTGCTTCGGATTTCTTTTATCTCATATTGTATTCTGCTTGCCATCACCTTGTGGCGACATGAAATGTGGCGAGATGAACTGGAAGCCTGGAACATCGCTGTTGCCTCCTCTTCAATAACAAATCTCTTTGACAACTTTCGTTATGAGGGGCATCCGGCTCTCTGGTTCATTGTGCTTTGGGTAATATCTAAAATTTCGATTGAACCAGAAATGATGCAAGTAATCAACTTCCTCTTTGCTGCCATCACAGCAGGAATAATTCTTTTTAAGTCACCCTTCTCTAAAGCTCAAAGAGTACTCTTGATTTTCGGATACTATTTCCTTTATGAATATGCCGCCATCAGCCGTAATTATATGATTGAAATTATGATGGCAGTATTGATTTGTGCCCTTTGGAAAAATTCAAATTCACATAGAGGCTGGTTGATTCTGCTCTTATTCCTGATCTGCCAGACGAATGCATTTGGTTACCTTCTTTCATTTGCTTTTGCAATTTCTCTTTTCCAGAGAGAAGTAAGTAAGTCTAAAAACTCAATCTTTTATGCTGTAAACTATATCATTGCTGCGGTAGCAGGTTTTTGTGTTTCTTATCTGAGTTCTGCATTACCTGAAGATTCAGAGTTGCAGAATTATTTTGTTTTTTCATGGGACAAAAACAGATTGGTTCAGGTACTTACCAATTTCTGGAACGGGCTCATTCCCATTCCTCGCCTTCATTTGCCTTTCTGGAGTGAACCTATGCTCCACCCATCCATTACCGGCGCGGTGTTGGGTTCAGTTCTTTTGTTTGCTATCGTAGTCCTATCACTACGGAACAAAAAGCTCCTGATCAGTTTTCTAATACCGGCAATTTTTGCTATGCTGGTTTTAATGTATTCTGCTTACCCTGGATTTCAGCGACACCACGGGCATCTGTTTATTGCCCTCGTTTGCTTTTTATGGCTTCATAAAAGTTCAATGCTACGGCAGGTCGTTACGCGAGTTTCTTTTCCTGTGCTCAATTATCTTTTTAATTGCCTCCTAATCCTTCAGGCAATCGTTGGTATAGGTTTCATGCTCACGGATTGGCTCCTTCCATTTTCTCAGGGAAAGGCAACAGCAGCGTTTATACGCAAAAATTATCGGAATGAAGTTGTAGCTGGGCAAACGGATTGCCCTATGACTTCCGTTGCAGGTTATTTAAGTCGTGATGTTTATTTCCTGAATAATCTCAGGCATGCATCCTTTGTGATCTACCGTGCAGGAAGATCGAATGTGGAAGATTCTACGCTTTTCAGAAACATTTTCACACTTGCTGATTCTACTTCACTGATGCTGGTTCTCAATTTTGATCTGATGCATAACGGTCAATCTTTTTTGCCGGAAAAAGGAAGAGATACTTCTTTAATTGTAAACACAATAAACGGGGCAAAAACTTTTTCCATTTCAAATAAAGCTCGCTTCGATGGGAGCATGGTGGGCGGTGAAGATTTTACGGTGTATAGAGTGAAGAGCGAATGATGAACTTGCAGCAGTTTTTTCGATTCCTGAGCCTAAATCAACACCAATTTATTATGTGCCTTCATTTTCATTGGTTTAGAAAATGTAGTTTTTACTCATAATTGACTTGCAAGGCAGGTCTCTATCCTTGCAAGACATTTCAAGTACTCATTTACTTGTCATCCTTATCACGGGAACAATCATCTCCTCGAGTGATATTCCCCCATGCTGAAAAGTATTCTTAAAGAGGTTCACGTGATAGTTATAGTTGTTGGGATACACAAAATATTTATCCTCTTTGGCGAAGATGAATGAGGAGCTGA
>JACCZV010000097.1 GCA_013695775.1 Chitinophagales bacterium
AACGCCACACACCTCCCATAGCTTCCCTCTTAGTCATATTACCATGCTCGGTCCCCAACCAAATATTTCCCCATTTATCTTCTGCCATAGCACCAGCACCGCATGAGTCCAATGTCCCGTTCTGCAAAACATTGGTAAATGTTTTTCCGTCATAACGGCACAAACCTTTGCCTCTTCTACCGATCCAAATGTTTCCCTTTTTATCTTCTAAAAGAGCAGAATACCATACCTCGTCGTTCGGTTTGAAGCTTGTTATAGATTTACCATCGTAACGGCACACACCCTCAAACCATGTAGCAAACCAAATGTTTCCAACTTTATCTTCAATGATAGAATTTACAGCATCAAGGCGGAGACCGCTCTTATTGATGACGCTGTCGTTATGTAAAAAATGGGTAAAGGACTTTCCATCGTAGCGATAGACACCATCATCACTTGTGCCGAACCAAATTTTTCCGGTTCTATCCTGCAGCATACTCCAAACGGCCGTTTGAGAACTGGCTGAGGTTTGTCCGGTGATGAAGAAATTGGCATTGGCCCCAAATATTGGAATACTGGTAAAGGATTTTCCATCGTAATTACAAACTCCGACATCAGTGCCGAACCAAATCTTACCGGTTTTATCTTCTAAAATAGACCCAACATTATTATCGATCAGACCATCTTTCACCGTAAAATTGGTAAAGGATTTCCCGTCGTAGCGATAAATTCCTTCCCCCATAGTGCCGAACCATAGGTTGCCGGCCTTATCCTGCAACCCACAATGAACATTAGCCCCCGGTCCTGTGCCTTGAGTCTTTACAAGTTTCGGTTGTCCGTTCGCGATTGTTTTGGGTTCACTTACATTGTCTTTTGGCAAGTTCGTTTTGACTTGTCCGTTGCAGGAAGTGACAAAGATCAATGATAACAGCAGGGAGTAGATTTGTATTCGCAAGTAATACTTCTTCATTTGACAAAGTTAAATTTTATGCCTGTTCGGCATGCAGAATGGTTCAAGTTAACACTGTTGAATGGTTGCCGCTAACTTGTTTATAGTCGCACCTTAAGCCTAAATTACCTACATCAAAACCTGGTTTACGTATAGAGCAAAAGATTATGCTTATAGCAGCGCCGCAGATTATGCAGGTGAGAAAGAATTGAATTAAGTGGCACAAGCGGGACGCTTGCACAGGATGGGGGGAAAGGATTGAATTAAGTGGGGGCTTAAATTTATAAAAAGTTCAATAGCATTCTGTCAGCCACACTACCGCCTACCGAGGTTAGCGGTTCTTTGTTTTCATAATCTGTTATATCAAAGTTATTTTTCTTGTTGTGTTGGATATAAAAGTCTAAAGGAATTAGAAACAGCTTGGTGCAAAATTGTCGCGTGGTCTTCTTGGGGCAAATAGTCAAAATACACTTGTAAACTCTTGCTCTTTGTGTCTTTAATTTTATCCGCTAGTAAATTTGCATCTACTTCCATTACCCGGGGAGTAGCAGTTGGTGTAAGTCCTTCTTTACCTACACCAATATAAACTACAGTTTCCTGATTGAAACTGTCCTGAAATATTTCAGAAGTTTGATTAAGCAAAGAACCATTGTCCCACCACAAACTCGGGCTAACGATTATATATTTATTGAATAGGTGTGGTTTCTTTAAGAGAATTTCTGTCGCTAATAGTCCACCTATTGATTGTCCGATAATAGTTTTGAAAGAATTCGTCTTGTATTTTGTTTCTATAAAAGGTTGTAATTCTTTTTCAACAAAGGCAATAAATTTGTCTGAATGTCCCGATGCAGGATACTTTTTTTGATCTTCTTCTATTGTTGTTGGAAATGTAAAATCTCTTCGTCTATCCACAGTTGCGATGCCAACGACAATTGACTTTGGGACTTGATTTATCCATTCAAAACTGTTAAATTGTACAAGTCCTACAACGTGAATAAAATCTTCATCTGCCGAGCCGTCAAGCAAGTAAATTACGGGGTAGCTTATTGTGTCATTTTTATTGTATCCTTCCGGAAGATAGATATTTAAAATTCGATTTTCGGCTAATTCTTTTGATTGAATTTCATCAACTACACCAAGCACAAACAGCCTACTATTGTCTTGCTGGTTTGATTTATATGTTTGACCAAAAATTAGGGAGTTGGAAAAGGCTAAGATAAAAATTTGAAGGATTTTTATCTTTATCTGTTCATTGAATGTTTGTAATAACATTTATCACAATGGATTTTAACTGGTTATAGTCGCCTCTCTTAACTTGAAAGATGCGATGGGTACATGGCACTCGCGACACGCGTGCGCCAACATGGGGCAGCGAGAATGATGGCAGGGGCAGAATCAAGGAGAAGATTGAAACCATTCTGCGCAAATAATTTTGCAAGTTCATATCCAATTCCGCTTGTAGCTCCCGTTATTAAAACATATTGAATTCTGTGATCTATGTCCATTTTGAGGGTTGTTTGTTTGCGAAAATAGAATAAACTAAAATTAGAGATAAAGAGAGCTAGAAAGCATAAACCAAAGAGGGATGAATATTGCTTTCTTCATATTAGTTCTTCTCATTCTTTTATTACTGAAGTGGCAATTCAAAATATTTCCAACGAGTAAGTACTTGAGCAGGCATATAATTATTTTATTCATTTTTTACATAACACTTGAGTATGCACGAGGTCGAACCGAATGGTCATTGAGTTGTTTATTGAACATGCCAAATCTTTCGATGTTCTGGATCTTTTCCACCAGCTTTTACTACAAGTTCATCTAAACATTCTTTTACATCACGAAGAAGACTTTCAACTTGAAAAGTCGCCAGTGATAGTTCAGAATTAACAGATAATCCCGTAATTACTTCAAGTCTTTTAATTGTTTTGGCTGTAATAATACTTTGGTGGTGAATAATGTCCTGACGAAGCAGCCGAATATCTCCAATCAACGGGATTTTCAATTCTGATGCATCCTCATAGCCAAGAGCAGCTGCAATTCTATTGCGGTATTCTGAATCCCAGTATTCAAAAATAAGAACGATTAAAATTTGTGCCGCCCGCAAAAAATTCTTTCCTCCTGTAGCATTTCTTCGTTTGCAATTTCCCTGAGTAGTTTGATGCTGCATTTGATTCTTAGGGTCATTAGGGCTAGCGTTAGTGTAATAGATGATTAACTCGTCAAGATCCGTTCCTGGACTACGTATCTGATTCTGGGCATTTTCAATCATACGAACATTGTTTGAAAAACCAGCAGTTGAATCCAAGTAGTGACCATACAGATCATCCACAACAAGGACGTAGTTTTTAACTTCCAATTCTAGTTTATTAATATCTACCATCCTTAGCCTAATTTACTGGAGAACTCATAAGTAATTGTCATTTGGAGCCTTAGGTATTCCGCATTGCGGATACTTCAACAATGTTTCCGCTACCTGTTTTCTACTGGAGGTGGAAGCTACGTTTACAAACCTAATGCTATAAAAATAAGGCGAGCAATTTGCCCTAATCTGTGATTTAACAGGATTGTTGTGCAAACCGTGTGCAAGTTAAATAAAAATGAGAGGGTTACTAGTTGTAACCCTCTCATTTACAGCTGTGGAGGTGAACGGAGTCGAACCGATGACCCTCTGCTTGCAAAGCAGATGCTCTAGCCAACTGAGCTACACCCCCAAATCTAATTGCAAAGCTTTTAAATCGAGTTGCAAATGTAACAAGGATATTTGTTGAGCAAACCAATTTCATTATAGATTCCATTGCCCAAGTAGGCCCGGGCAGAGTTGAACTGCCGACCTCTACATTATCAGTGTAGCGCTCTAACCAACTGAGCTACGAGCCTATTAATTCTGCCTGGGAGTCACTTAAAAAAGAACAAATTTTTCCATCACAAAATCTATAAAGATGGGAGCGCAAAAGTAAAATTATTATTGAAATCCGGTTATCTAAAGGATTCTATTCGCATTATGGGGATGATAATTGTTAGGTAAAATTTATAATACATTTACTTTTGATGTGAATTGAATCCAATGAGTCTACTAATGATTTATACGTTTTTAATTCTGATGTTCAATTGCTTTTCCCGTGATTTCAACAATGCAAAGTCCGCATT
>JACCZV010000066.1 GCA_013695775.1 Chitinophagales bacterium
TGTTTTCTTTCAAGCAATTGCATCATCACTCTTATAACGGATATGCCGTTGATGCTGAAAATCATATTGTTCGTACTGATGGTAGAAAGTTTTATGATTTTTCTCTTACCAAGAATGTGATACAGATGCTTATAGCTGTGTTGCTAATGCTGTTGATATTTATGTCTGTAGCCAGAAACTACAATAAGTATGGCACCAAAGCACCCAGGGGAATAAACTCCGCCGTGGAGGTGGTAGTGTTATTCATCCGTGACCAGGTAGCTAAGCCGTTGCTCGGGGCAAATGCAAATAAGTATTTACCCTATCTTCTCACCCTGTTCTTCTTCATATGGATCAATAACCTGCTGGGACTTATTCCGGGTTCTGCAAATGTTACAGGCAACATTGCTGTAACTATGACGCTGGCAGCCATCACTTTTATATTAATGATGGCCGGTTCAAGGCGGCATTACTGGTCGCACATGATTGCTCCGCAGGGAATTCCCTATGCGGTATGGCCCATACTTGTTCCTATTGAATTCATAAGCAACATTATAGTAAAACCTGTTGCGCTTATGATCAGGCTTTTTGCAAACATGCTTGCCGGACATCTTATCGTGCTGTCATTTCTTATGCTGATATTTATTTTTTCAGCAATGAACTTAATAGCAGGAATCGGGGCTTCGATTTTTTCAGTCGCCTTTGCGATGTTCATCTACCTGCTGGAGTTGCTTGTGGCCGTGCTGCAGGCATACATTTTTACCATCTTAAGCGCATTGTTTATCAGTGAAACTGTAGGTGTCAGCCATGCTCATAAAGAAGATCATCACTAAAAAATCTATTCATTTAAATTAAATCTAAACTAAACACAAACAACTATGATGCATTTATTGACCATTCTTTTTTTAGCGATTGACGGCTACGCACAAATGGGTGCGGGAATCGGTGCCGGCCTTGCGGCAATTGGGGCAGGCATTGGTGTGGGCATGATTGGTGCGAACGCGCTGCAGTCAATAGCACGGCAGCCGGAAGCTACCAATGATATCCGCACGAACATGTTTATCACCGCAGCCTTGGTGGAAGGAGTAGCACTTTTCGGTATCGTGGTATGCGTGCTGATTTTATTTCTATAAGCGTGTGGGAACAATTATTCTGAGAACCGCCCCTTATTTAGAATGCACCTTTGATCATTGAAGGAGTAACGCTTTTTCATTAGGTATTTGAAAATTAATAATATGCAACTTTTACAACCTTCCTTAGGATTAATCTTCTGGACAGCAGTTATTTTTCTGCTCGTTCTATTTATTCTAAGAAAATATGCGTGGAGGCCGATCCTGCAAGCGCTTGATGATCGTGAAAGAACCATTGATGATTCGCTAAGAACTGCTGAGAGAACAACTCAGGAGATGAGAAACATGAAAAGTGAGCATGAAGCACTTCTTGCAGAGGCTAAGGTAGAGCGCAACCGCATGCTGAAAGAAGCAAAAGATATTAAGGAGAGCATAATTAATGAAGCGCGGGATAAGGCTAAAGAAGAAGCTTCAAGGATAATGGCTGAAAATCTCCGGGAGATAGAAAACCGGAAGATGGAAGCCCTCACTGATTTGAAGAACCAGGTAGGAAATATGGTGCTTGAGCTGTCAGAGAAAATTCTTCACCGGGAGTTGAAAGACAAACCGGCGCATGAGCAGTTCATCAATTCCATTATAGACCGCTCCCGCCAAAATTAAATTTATCCATGTCGGAATTTCGTTTATCGAGCAGGTATGCAAAATCATTATTCGACCTTGCGTTGGAGAAGGGCCAGCTTGAGTCAGTAAACAACGACATGCGCAGCCTGCAGAATACCATAAAAGAATCGCGCGAGTTCCAGGCTCTCTTAAAAAGTCCGGTGGTGCTTCCTGATAAGAAGATAGCTATTCTTGAACAGATCTTCAGCAGCCGCTTTAATGTAATTACCATGACTTTTCTAAAGCTCGTGGCGAATAAGCGAAGGGAAGAATATCTAAGGTCAGTAACAGAAGAATTCGTCAACTTTTATAATCTGAATGAGAAGATTACCCCGGTGACCGTAACCACGGCAATAGAAGTTGATGCGGAGGTATTGAACAATATTAAATTGTTGTTTACGAAATCAACGGGTGTTACAAACATTGAATTAACCAACATAGTAGATCCCTCAATTTTAGGAGGCTTTACCATGCAATACGGTGATAAATTGCTCGATGCAAGCATCAGCAGGCAGTTAGAGGCGATGGATGATCAGTTTTTGCATAATCTTTTCCTTAAACGGTACAATTAATCAGGATGTTAGATGTGGAACAGACAAGATTAAATATTTCATACATTAAGTTAATTAAATTTTTAATTAAATAAATATGGTTGAAGTAAGACCAGATGAAGTTTCTGCCATTCTCAGAGAGCAACTTTCCAACTTTAAATCTGAAGCGGAACTGGAAGAAGTAGGTACAGTGCTGCAGGTAGGCGACGGAATAGCGCGCGTTTATGGTCTCACGAAGGTGCAGGCAGGAGAGTTGGTAGAATTTGAAGATGGTGTGAAGGCTATCGTGCTAAACCTTGAAGAGGACAATGTGGGGGTGGTGATGATGGGAATTTCAGACGATATAAAAGAGGGTGATACTGTCCGTCGTACTGGCAAGATCGCATCCATTCGTGTGGGTGAAGGGATGATCGGCCGCGTGGTAAACACGCTCGGCGATCCGATAGATGGAAAAGGACCTATAGAAGGTGAGCTCTATGAGATGCCGTTAGAGCGCAAAGCTCCCGGTGTAATTTACAGGCAGCCAGTAAAAGAACCCCTGCAAACAGGCATCAAATCTATCGATGCGATGATTCCCATTGGCAGAGGCCAGAGAGAGCTCATCATCGGTGATCGCCAAACTGGCAAAAGCGCCATAGCAATAGATACCATCATCAATCAAAAAGAGTTTTTCGAGAAAGGAGAACCTGTTTTTTGCATCTATGTCGCATGTGGTCAAAAGGCATCTACAGTTGCCAATGTGGCGAAGGCTCTTGAGGAGAAGGGTGCCATGTCCTATACTGTAATAGTTGCGGCCTCAGCCTCTGATCCTGCTCCACAGCAATTCTATGCCCCCTTTGCCGGATGTGCCATTGGCGAATATATTCGCGATACCGGCCGTCCGGCACTAATCATTTACGATGATTTGTCTAAACAGGCAGTAGCCTACCGGGAAGTTTCCTTGCTTCTTCGCCGTCCGCCCGGAAGGGAAGCCTACCCTGGAGATGTATTCTATCTTCATTCACGATTGCTTGAGCGGGCAGCGAAAATTATAGAGAGCGATGCGATTGCGGCCAACATGAATGACCTACCTGAAACGATCCGCCACCGTGTAAAAGGTGGAGGCTCATTGACTGCACTGCCTATCATTGAAACTCAGGCCGGTGATGTATCTGCCTATATTCCCACGAATGTGATTTCAATTACTGACGGACAGATTTTTCTTGAGTCGAATTTATTTAATGCAGGTATCCGGCCAGCGATCAATGTGGGCATTTCAGTATCGCGGGTAGGAGGTAATGCTCAAATAAAATCGATGAAAAAAGTGGCCGGCACACTAAAGCTCGATCAGGCACAATACCGGGAGCTCGAAGCGTTCTCAAAATTCGGATCAGACCTCGATGCGGCAACCAAATCAGTGCTTGACAAAGGCGCCAGAAATGTAGAGATCCTCAAGCAGAAGCAGTTTTCACCTGTGTCGGTAGAAAAACAGGTGGCCATCATCTACCTCGGAACACAGGGATTGTTGCAGGGCATACCAGTTAATAGGGTGAAAGAATTTGAAGAGGATTTCCTCAACGAGATGGACGCAGCTCATAAAGATATACTGGAGGAATTGCGCAAAGGAAATTTAAGCGATGCTGCCATCGAAACGATAAGAAGAGTGGCTAAAGATGTGCAATTGAAATACAAGAATTAGCTAAAGCATTAGCTCACTCATTAATCAACAATCAATATTCTCGACATTAGGTAACCGATTTGATACTTTTATTGGAGATAAGTAAAAAATTTTGAGTAGCTGCCCGGGTTATGGATGGCCTTCGAAAAACAGAAGCACAAAAAAAGCAAGGAGCACAAGAAAAAGGAAAAATGGGTGCTTAGTAGTTACAGCATATAATGCAATACTTCTCTTTAATAAAAGCTTTGATTTTTCCGCGCGGAGGCTGGGCAGCGCTTCTGTTTTTCGACAGCCTTGATCTTTATTTCTTTGGATCAAACCAAAAGAAATTAAACTATTGGTTTCATACTCTGATTAGAATGACTAAAAATGAAGGAATGTCCTCAGCTTATCATCAAATTCGTTCCTAATAACTTTTTAAAATTTCAAAAACAGCATCTAAAATTTGTAATTAAAATTAAAAAAAATGCCGGGCCAGTTAAAAGAAGTTAGAAACCGTATCAAGAGCGTTCAGAATACGCAGCAGATCACCAAAGCCATGAAGATGGTGAGTGCTGCAAAGCTCAGGCGAGCTACCGAGCGAATTACACAGATGCGTCCCTATGCCAATAAGCTGACTGAGATGCTTAGCAATATTGCCTCCGGCTCTGACGTAACGATAGAATTTGCAAAAGAGCGGGAGGTGAAAAATGTATTGATAGTAGTAGTAACTTCTGACCGGGGTTTAGCAGGCGCATTCAACAGCAACATCATCAAGCTGGCTAAGCAGGTGATAAGTGAAAAGTTTGAAGCACATAATAAGGCTGGAACAATTACAATTCTACCTATCGGGAAAAAA
Source organism: Chitinophagales bacterium (assembly GCA_013695775.1). Classification (GTDB taxonomy): domain Bacteria; phylum Bacteroidota; class Bacteroidia; order Chitinophagales; family UBA10324; genus JACCZZ01. The sequence goes on from JACCZV010000066.1 coordinate 4,756, forward strand.
GGAAATGATGCGTTCCGGAAAGGTTATAAGATGCATAGCGAGTATGTGGGGTTGTTTAGCCAGTTAAGCTTTGAAAATGCTGCATCCGTGGCAGAGTGGATGTTCGATGCATATTCAAAAAAAGAATTTGACCAGATCGAAATTGTTTACAGTCAATTTAAGAATGCGGGCACTCAATTATTCAGAACAGAGAGATTTCTTCCTGTCGCAAAAACACCCGGCAGCGGAAAAAGCAAGATCAATTACATCTTTGAGCCTGATCAGGAGACCCTGGTGAATGAGCTGGTTCCAAAAATTTTAAAGACGCAACTATTTAAAGTGCTCCTCGATGTAAATGCTTCTGAACATGGGGCAAGGATGACAGCAATGGACAAGGCGACAGAGAATGCGAAAGAATTGCTAAAAGACCTCTCGATAAAATACAACCGCGCCCGTCAGGCAGCCATTACTACAGAGCTTACAGAGATTGTAAGCGGCGCTGCAGCGCTTACTGGCAGATAAGCATCGTTTATCTTAATTCTCATTCTTCCGGAAGACATCATCTCTATTTGAATTATCCACGCAATGGTCTTAAGCCTTAAGGCTTTATCCGTCCATTCATCCATTTTATGGCGTCGGCGGTAATCTCATATTGTGGCTCGGCATAGAGAACCTGCCCTCCATCAACTATAGAAAGAATCATTGTATATTTATTAGAAGAATTATAATCTTTTAAAAACGAATCAAGGGAATCTTTGAGCTGCTGGTTAAACTGAGTCAGCTGATTTTGAAGATCTGTGGTAAGCTGGGTTTGTAATTTCTGGATGTCTGCTTGTTTTTTTTGAAGCCTTTGCTCTGTTTCCTGCAACTGTTGTTGTGTCATGGTGGTGGAGGCCTGTTGCGCCGTAGTGAATTCTGTCTGCAGGTCCCTCATTTTCTTATCAAGTGTTGCCTCCATCTGTTGCTGCTTGTTTTCAAGTTCCTTTTTCTTGTCTACGAAGAGCGAATAATTGTTTTGCATAGAGTCAATATTTATCACTGCTATGCGAAGGTCTGCTTCATCAGCGCTCTTTGAAACCATGGGCTCCTTAATTTCATTTGGGCCGTTCATATTTTTCTTTCCAAGCTGTATAAATAATAGAACAGCAAGAATTACGGTCAGCACGACGTTCCAGGCAATTAACAAAGATGACTTCATAGAGTAGCTTTTTGCAAAAGTAGTACATGAGAATTAAGAGTCGGAAAGTTGAGCAATCTGATTTTAGAAGAAGTGCTTATCAAAAGGAAAAACAAGAAGATAAGACAGAATGTAACAGATGATAGCGCCAAAAACCTCACTAGCCTAAGGGTAGGCAACGAAAGAAGGTACTGCTAAATACGGAATATATATATCAGTAGTGCAGCAATATGGCACCTCAACG
>JACCZV010000150.1 GCA_013695775.1 Chitinophagales bacterium
CCTGTGTACACTGCAATTTTTCCACCGGGCAGACACCATGCATTCGGAACATTATTCTCAAGCAGTCGATATTCCCATGCAAAACCATTCAGCCGGTCTGATTTATTTAATTGCTGCATCAGCGAAACGGCAGCATTCGATATTTTGCCACCTACTGTATTCACCATATTTGCTTCTGCAGTACCTGTGATCACCTTGCTTTCACTCACCATCTGCTGATACTCACTTAAAGCAAGAGAAATCAGTTGTGATTCCGGCAAACCATGCAATTGGTTTCTTCCTGTTATCGGGACCTTCTGGCAAGACCAGGTAAGAATTACTGCTAATAAAAACCATGAGCATCTTCTAATATTCATAAATTTAATTTTTGTTTGAAAAACTGATTTTGCTTTCTGTTCCATTTAAAAGCTTTCTGATATTCTTTCTATGAGTGTAAGTTATGATCAAAGGTACTGCAATTGCAAAAGCAAGAATTGGCCACTGATGAACGCGACCATAAAGAAACAATACTATGGGAAATATAATTGCTGCCATCATCGAACTCAGAGAAACATAACGGGTAATAAAAAAAACAATTAAAAAAGCTGCGATGCAAATCATCGCAGGAATAGGAAATATTGACAACCCTGCTCCCAAAAACGTTGCCACACCTTTGCCTCCTTTAAAGCGGAGGTAAACGGAAAAGATATGTCCTAGGACAGCGGTGATGCCCAACCCCAGCTTATAGTATAAAAAATTATCTGTATAAAATGGAATGCCTCCTAAATAATAAGCCAATGAGACGGCCACTGCTCCCTTCAGGGCATCAAGAAATAAAACAATAATGCCCGCCAGTGTTCCAAGAGTACGGAATGTATTGGTAGCACCAGCATTTCCACTTCCATGCTTTCGTACATCTGTCTGGTAGAAAACTTTTCCTATCCCGATAGAAAAAGGAATTGCTCCTAAAAGATATGACACAACAAATGCTATGATAATTTCGTAATCCAATAGCTTCGAATGGAATTATAAATCTTGATAATTAGGAAATTCGGATAACTTTCATTATAATTTTATCTATAGCTATTAAGTCAATTGGGCAAATCAATTCCAGAATTTTAAAATATTTTTTGAGCTTTTACTTTAACGATTTAATTACTGCGGCTCTTCACCCTGCAAAAATCTGATACGGTTCACAAAGGTATTTTTCTTATTTTCTGAACCTGGATTGTATTGGTAGTTTTTTCCATCCTTTGATTCCGTTCGTCGCTTATCAGGCCCTATCTCAACAAGCTTTTCATTGAACTCCTGTTCTCCCGCCACCACCTGAAGATTTCCCGCGGCATAATAAAAGTAATACCAGAAGTCATCATCTCCTGCCGGAATATAGAGATTCATATAATCTCCGCTTCGCTTATATCCCAATTCAATATATCCGGGCACAACACGTGCGATAGACTGGTTATCTATGAAAGCGATAGAGAATGGTTTGGTGCTATAAAATGCTTTGCTGGTTTTATCCCACTTCAATTCTATATGAGAAAAAAAGATAGTATAAGGCAAAGTCTCACCCGATGACAATGTGCCAGTGCTGTTGAAAGATTCATTAAAACTTTTTTCCTTTTTCTTATCTATGAATTCAGGAAGCGCCTTTTGAAAATCCTCTGTACTATAATCTGCATCAGGCTGATCATAGTTGCCCTGTAATATTGACTTAGTCATTAAATCAAGAAGATTCTTATCAAGGTCGAATCTGATACCTAATGCAACATTAAAAACGGGGGCATTCCTGTTCACATCAGTGGTAATCTGACCGGCAGTGGCGATGTCTACCATTTCGTAATTCAAACCCAGGTTCATCTTTCCCTCTGCATTCACTTTACCTGTAGCATCATTATACCTGAGCACGTTGCCTCTCGGAGATTCGTACAGGATCTTTTCAGGGTCACCCGCCACGAATTCTTTGGTCTTTTCATCATAAAAAACAATGCCGTTTGCTATAAACAGACTTTTATCTCTTGAGCTCTTCTTCGCATTAAAAAAAGATGTGTACAGATCAGATGAATCTGAATCGAAAACCATTCCTGCCGTCATCGGCTTATGCGCCTCATTCTCGGGGTCGGCATAGGTTACATAAGTAGAGTCTTTATTCAAATAATTATCCATAGAAAACCATTCTGCTTTAACTTTTGGGTTCCTGATATCAAGTCTCGCATAACCTTTAAATTCTACGGGTTCGTTATTCGAAGTGATGTTGACCATTCCTTTAAAAAATACTTTGGGTATCAGAGTAAATTTTTGTGAGGTATCTATTTCGCCTTTGGCATAAGCATGAAATCCTTTTGAAGATGAATCCCGAAAAATACCTATGTCGTCAATTTTAATCTTTTGTGGTTTGGCTGTAGAATTAACATACGAATATATGCCTGTCGCCTTAAAACTATTTCTGCCATAAATATTTGCCGTTACACTGTCGAATTTATGATATTCGTCTATGGTATCCATTGTGATCTTTGCACGATTGAGAGTGCGCATTTTAGCCTCCGATTCTATTACCACTTTACCACTATCGGGAAAAATGCGCGAATCAGCTATGTCAATAAATGAAACTTTATTTACATTTAAAATAAAGCTTTGCATATCATAGGTAGCTGATTTTCCCTTGAATGAAAGTGAATCCTGATCAGGGTTTGTAGATGTGAATTCTGCTTCGCTTCCTTTTGGTGCCAGAAATGTCATCTTCTTTTTATCCATATCCCATTTGAATTCATTGATGGAGGTACGGTATTGATTGAATGGAAAAGAGGTTGCAATATCGTCTGTATTAGATATGAAATGACCAATTTGTTTTTCGAAATCGATGGTAACGTTTACATCTGAAGTTTTTAATGCAAATTTCTTCGGATCAAGCAACTTAATTGCAAAATCGGCTGAATCGGAATGCATCTTATTCTTAGTAAAAGATATATTGGAGGCAGAGAGCGTTGCGTCGCTCCACTCAATATTTCCAGCCCCCGAAAGTCCTGATGACTGCACCACTAAGTCACCATGCAATATTGTTTGGCCATCAAAAATTTTAAACGGCAGGCTGTCCATTTGCACGACCATAGAATCATTATAAGGCACCCAGTGTATAATATCATCACCACCTGTCACATTAGGAAACTCAACACCACCATGTATTCCGGCTTTCATTGTGAAGGACTCAACTTTAGCATTCGTTGAATCAGGGTAAAAAATTATATCCTGCGATTTGCTTTCAGAAGCCATAAAGCGTATTAAACCTTTCCCTTTGAGTCCGGTATTGTCCAGAAAGACTGCATTCGAGAATGTGCCTTTGCCACCATAAAGTGCAATATTATTTTTTTCTGTTTTAAACCCGAGTGAAAGATCGTTCTGAATGGTAATACGTTCTTTCATCTCCGGAAATATACCTGCGGAGACGAGTTTACCATTGAAGCCAACCTTTGTTGTTTTAAACGTATTAAGTGAATCAAATTTAAATGGCTCTAGCTCGAAAAAAAACTTCTCACGGTTATACAGACCGCCAAGCGTTGCCGGCTTATCGTAATAAACATAGGAGGGCTGAGTAGTTGCAAGGGAGGGGTAGGAGGGATGCTTCAGTCTTCCTGAACGGTTATTATTGGAGTCAATCTGAAGACTTCCTGTAACTTTTTCTATGATGCTTTTAATGGGCCCTACTGTTGGTTTGCCGGTCTCATCAAGATTCCCGGTAGGAATATTTATAATTACGGAGTCTACCGTAGACAGATCAATCTTAAACTTGCTGTAGTCAAAACTGAATCCGTTTCCTGCCAAGTCAAGCCGGCCGGCAAACATGGCTCCACTGAAATCCATGCCGCGATTCTGCTTTACAATTACAGTTTTATCTTCCGGAAAAATTACAACAAAGCTGGTATCGCTTAGCGCGATCTCGTTTACACCACGTAAATTCATGTCTAAGCTGCGCATGTCAATCTCCGCATTAATGCTGTCAGTTTTTGAATCTATTCGAATATTATCATAATCCACTTTCTTTTTCCTTGCATCAACATAATGGAATGTTTTATAGCGAACCCGAACGATTTCTGTTTGAGGATCGTAATCTATAAATCCATCCTCAACAAGCTTGTAAAGAATTCCCTTGATAGTAGGCGCAGAATAAGTGGGGCTCAAACGGCGGGCAAGATCTTCAGTGGTAAATTCATTTTCACCACTTGTTTCTACTATGGATTTTAATTTTTCTATGATGTTGTAGTCGGCAATATTCTGAAACTTGTCCATCTTTCCTGCAGAATAATATTCGAAAGACTCAACTATTATCTGGCTTTGCCCGGATTGTGCAATGTTTCGAAGATATAACAGAGGTTCATTCATGTCCCAGAAAATCACGTCGGGAGACATTTCTAAACGGTGATAGTAATCATAGAATGCTGCTCTTTCTATTCCGTTTTTTCCTCTGAACAAATACAATTCCCGCTTATCACTGTTGTATCGGAGCGCCAGGCCCCCATGCATTAATGAATCTTTACCCAGCAGCAATTTCACATCAGATTCGGCTGCATTGATCTCTTTGTCCTTGCTTATATCAAAGTTTCTTGATTTTGCAACTACGCCGAGAAGCTTATCGTACCGAAAAATTTTAATCATTGCTTTTTGGTCCGCACTTCCGTTGGCATTCATCTTTGAGCCCTGTAGCGAAATTCCTCCATATAGCTTAACATGAGGAGCGATGTTAGCAAACTCCAGATCTTTGCGGTATGATTCAAAGCGTGGATAGGTAGTTGTTTCAGGATCAGTAGTTGATAACAATTTATCTGAAAATCTGCCGATGATATTTTTCTTATCATACGTTTCATAAAACAATCTGGCGGAATCGACCGTGTAATCCGACTGCCTGCAATCGATGGTGTAATTCCCAAATGTTACAAATACCTCATCAGACCCAAAACCTACCCGCGACCAATCGGCTCTTCCTTTCAACCCATGCCATGCGCTCTCGAGCGGATAATATTTTCCGGAAGTCTCTTCAATTCGCAAAGAGTCTTTCCCAGTAATACCAATGATTATACAATCTGAAAGCTTTAATACCGGCTGATCATTTTCAAGCTCAAAATCATATTGATCACTATCAAATTTCCATACTCTTGCCTCTGATATATAAAGTGCGTGCTGAGAAAACAGAGCTTCGGAAAAATCAAGAAAATCCTCATATTTTTTATTGTTGCCCTGCTTTTGAATGTTTAAAACGGCTGTTGCAATCTCTTGCCAGGAATTAAAAAAATTCTCACCCTCTTTACTTTTCCTGTAGGCTAAAAGAGTATTAAAGAATTTCTGAAAGTAGGGAGAAACCAGCATTTTCCTGCCACGCATCAGATTGGCAACCTCTACAATTCCCGATTGCTGCGATGCGGAAAATTTGCTCCATGACTCCACCATGTCTTTAGCGGTTTGCCCGGCATCCTCGCGCTTTGTATCAAGGAGCAAGAGCTCGGCCTCTTTTATAAATGCAGATGGATCATTTGAGAACGACTGAGCAAGTGAAAAAGAAAAGAAAAAAGAGAGAAGTGTAGCAAAAAAAATAAATCGATGCATAATCATCCAATCGTTTGGGTAAGTAACGAAAATAGCGAATTAAAAATTCTTTGGAAATATGAGCTTAAACTCGGAGAAATTCTGAACGTAACAGTCACACCACCACTTTATTTTGCTTTATTTCTACTCCTCTAATATAAATCTCATTGCCGCCCATCCATCTTTGTGAAGAATGCTGCGAACTGATAATTTTACTGCTGCTGCTGCGGTAGTAATTGCTGACTCGTCATGTTCAAGAAAACCACTTATAAGTAATGAGCCATTCTTCTTCAAAGACAAGGCAAACGAATGGAGGGCATCAATAATTACGTTGAGATTTATGTTGGCTAAGATTACATCAAATGTTTTGTCCGCAAATGCAGCATGATCGCCTAACACTATTTCTGCATTTGTCACTCCGTTCATTACAAAATTTTCTGTGGCATTTTGAAATGCCCACTGATCATTATCAACTGCCAGGATTACAAAAGCATTTTTCTTCGATGCAAGAACAGATAAAATTCCAGTGCCGCATCCAAAATCAAGTACAGATTTATTATCGAAGGTTTCAGCTACCATTAACTCCAGCATCATGAATGTAGTAGCATGATGACCGGTTCCAAAGGACATCTTCGGATCAATAAGTATCTCGTATTTTACTTCAGGAAAGGGATTATGAAATGAGGCCCGGATTGCGATGGTATTGTCTATAACGATTGGAGGAAAGTTTTTCTCCCACAATGCATTCCAGTTCTGATCAGCAATTTCCGTTTTCAGGTATGAAACAGGAAATATATTCTCGGCTCTGGTGATGAACTCGCCAAAAGCCTCTTCTTTAAAATCGTTAATGGAAATATATGCAATAAAAGATTCCTCCTTCTCCTCAAAGCCGACAAACTCAAGCTGATTCAGAGCAACTATGATGATATCCTTTTGCCATTCTTCCTGCAATGCAAATTCAAAGGCCAGGTACTGCAACCAGTTTTTTTAAATTGCTTTAATGATCTCTACAAAGTCTGCAGCCTCGAGTGATGAACCTCCAATCAATCCACCATCTACATCTGGCTGCGAAAGCAATCCTCTCGCA
>JACCZV010000156.1 GCA_013695775.1 Chitinophagales bacterium
TATAGAAGACAGACAATTTAAAGCTTATCGAAAGTATTTCAAACACTTTTTTATCACCGAAATTTTCAAGCATGATGCGTTTCAACTTTTTTCTTTCTTTTCTTACCGTATTTTTTGGCGGCAATCAGTCATTTTCTCAATCACCAGATATGCTGATTAAAGAATTTATGAATGAAGGAAAGGTTCCCGGTGTTTTTGTGGCAGTAGTAAAAAATGACTCCGTGCTTTTCGAAAAAGCGTATGGGATTGCAGATATAGTAAAAGGCACACCTGTAACAAATAAAACCTGTATGGAGCTTGGTTCAATCTCAAAAGCGTTTACAGACGAAGCCATTCTGTATTTATATTATAAGCACTTGCTTGATCTTGATGACCCCATTACAAAGTATTTACCGGACGCACCATCCAGGTGGTCTGTAATAACGATCCGCAATTTAATGGATCATACTTCAGGTATCCGGGAATATTTATCTGACCCCCGTTTTATGGCAGATGCGATTTTTAATTCTTCGGCATTAGATGAAACAGCCAACTTTTTTCTTAATAGGATCTCAACGGATTCAATGGTGCGGATGTTTTATTCACTTCCTCTTGAATTCAGTCCGGGGGCAACCTGGTCTTATTCCAATCCAGGTTATTATCTGTTAGGCAAGATTGGAGAAAGGGTGTCAGGGAAAAATTTCTTTGATTTGGTAAATGAAGTATTATTTGTTCCACTTAAAATGTCGCAGACCAAAGCCAACGAACTTGCATCAGCAGAAGGCTGCCTTTTGCAAGGCTACTTCCAGAGTGATAGGGATGATATGAAACCTTCCCGTGTCTTAACCAGTAATTATGCTTTTTCTGCAGGAGCATGGGCTACCAGCGGACAAGACATGATTAACTATATAAAATCCATCCATCTTAAAACCCTCCCTTCAGATAATGAAGGATATGACTGGAGAAATTACAACCCGGAAAAAATTCTGCCTTTTACTTATCATCTAGGACGTTTTTACAGCAGCTATCATGGCAAACATATTTTCTTACACAATGGAGGTACACCCGGATTTTCTTCTTCATGGATATATGTAAAGGAAGATACGATCAGTATCATCGTTCTGGCTAACCGGCAGGATTATGCACCCATTGATCCGCTGGCATGGAATATATTGGCATGGTATGATTCCAGTTTGTATTTCCCCACTGATACATTAAACGGTGTGGAAGAAAGAAAATATGAGCGAATGATTTATAACATAGTGAAAGCAATACAAGAAAACAAACCATTTCCCAAAGGCTTGTCAGAACCATTGCGAATGCTTATGGAAAGTGAAAGTGGACGCAGTATATGGAAATGGATTTTTGAAAGAGGATTTCCAAAAACAAATTATTGCGTTGATACAGAAATTATCGGCAAAACAAAAGCATATCGCTTTCGTCTGCCCTTGAATTCAAAGGTAGAATACAGGCTAACGGCTATAATCAATGAAAAAAATGAATTGGCGCAACTACTATGGTGGTAATTGGCAAAATAAAAATCAATTCAGTTAGCCTCATCTGGCGCGAGCGTCCGCTTGTGCCTAATACTAAGCCAGTCTATCTACCTTATTAAAACAACCTTTAGCAATCCTTGTTCTTCAGCATAATCTCTTGCACTGCTATAAGGATAATCTTCAGGGCTACCCACAAAACCTGACTGCACAGGATTATAATGAGTATAAGGTAACCTCTGCTCAATCATTTCATTGGTTGACAGCTCTATCGGGTGATTGTGCTGTTGCCACAACTGAAATCCACGGTTGTTGCTGTTTGATAATCCTGCATCATACATCATTTTTAACATCCACTCTCTTCTGCTTTCAAGGGTGTTTTGTTCAATTGCTAACCACAGTTTACGTGATGTGAAACTCTTGAAATCTCTGAGTATTGATAAAGTATTTTATATTTTCGGCTCATAATTTTGAATCATAAAGATGATTACATTTCTGAGGTTTAAAATTGATAAAATGCCGTTAGAAATTAAGTCTTAAAGGCACAATCGGACGTTTGCGCCAGTCAGGGG
>JACCZV010000164.1 GCA_013695775.1 Chitinophagales bacterium
ATCTACAGCTATTCATATAATTTAAATTAGCAGCTTAAAAGTCAACGCTTACTTCAGTTATCTTTGCATAATCAGATGCAATACTTAATTCACAATTTTAAAAAAATATTATTACATCAAATTATAATTATTGCAATATTTTTATTGGGTATATCATCAATAAATTCCCAAACATCAGAAGTAACAAAACCTCCGACTGAAATGGTATGGATTACCGGGGGTGAATTTATAATGGGTACAGATATAGACCTACAGCGCCGCAGCGATGAAAGTCCCACACATCCGGTAAAGCTCGATGGCTTTTGGATGGATATTACTGAAGTAACCAATGCACAGTTTGCAGAATTTGTAAAAGCCACCGGTTTTGTAACTGAGGCTGAAAAAAAGCCGGATTGGAATGAATTGAAAAAACAATTGCCTCCCAACACCCCACAGCCCCCCGACTCCATTCTTGTAGCAGGGGCATTGGTGTTTGACCCGCCTGCGTATGCTGTAGATCTGAACAATATCGGACAGTGGTGGGCATGGATACCGGGCGCGAATTGGAGGCATCCTATAGGGCCCGGCAGCTCCATTTCGGGAAAAGAAAACTTTCCTGTAACGCAGGTATCATGGGATGATGCAGTAGCCTTTTGTACTTGGGCAGGAAAACGGCTCCCGACGGAGGCTGAGTGGGAGTTTGCCAGTCGTGGTGGTCTTCAAGATAAGAAATATCCCTGGGGTGACGATAAGAATTACGCAAAGCATGCCAATACATGGGATGGACATTTTCCTGATAAGAATACCAAAGAAGATGGTTATGAACTTGTGGCACCCGTAAAATCATATGATCCGAATGGATATGGATTGTATGACATGGGAGGCAATGTTTGGGAATGGTGCGCCGACTGGTATCATATGAACTATTACAGTGAGTGCGCACAGCAACCGTTGACAATAAATCCGCAAGGGCCTCCGAAGAGCTTCGATCCTGAAGAACCTACAATACCCAAGCGTGTTAATCGGGGCGGATCTTTCCTATGCAACGACAGTTACTGTTCGAGCTATCGCGTTACAGCGCGGATGAAAACAAGTCCTGATACTGGACTTCAGCACTGTGGTTTCCGCAGTGTAATGAGCCAGCAGCAATGGGAAGAAAATAATAGGAAATAGATAAGACCATGTACTTGAAAGTTAGGAGAAACGTTGTACGAAAATGAGGGTCGCTTTTTATCCACACGGTGGCACGGTTTTTACAATTGAGCAAACTCTTGAAATAATAACAATTGGTCTATCATGAAAAATTATAATGAATTGCTTCAGTTTATTAAGTTCAGAGGCCCATTGCTTTCATCAAGGGCAATGGCAGTAGCTGTTTTGTTTTTGCTCGGATTCTCAGTAGCTTTTTCGCAGCCTGCAAGTCATAACGATGTTGGAATATATATAGGTCCGAATTTCAGCAATATTGATATTCAATCTCCAATAATTTCAGCAGATTCAAGAACCGGTTTTCAGGCAGGCTTCTTTTATAGGGGAGGAAATCTTTTCTATGGTCAAATGGGACTTCAATACCAGTTAATTAAGACAAATTTCGCCATCCCTGATTCAAGTGGTGGGTCAAATGATGATGTGGTTTTTCGCCGGCTGCAGCTTCCTCTTTATGCGGGTCTGAATCTGATTCCGGTATTGAAAGGAATATTTAATATACGTGCTTATGCCGGGCCAGTAATTTCTTATGATATTGATGTTCTGAATAACACACTTGATTTTACTCCCTCTGATTTCAACCGTTTTCGTCTCGACGGAACTTTTGGCGCTGGTGTTGATGTGCTGATATTCTCATTCGATGCAGGATACACGCTGGGAATTAACAACTTGTTTCATAAACAGTTTGATGCAAAAGGGAACTATGCTTTTGTTAATGTAGGGTTGAGATTCTAATATATATATTATTGGTAAGGATATCTTACTAATAACCCCACAAACCAATACTTATTAAGAGATTGGCTGATGCGAAATAAATCGTCAGCTTATGGTTGCATGGGTTGCTTAACATAAGCTGACGAAGTTGGTTTGGCTCTCATTGAAATTATCACTACATCCTACTATTCTTTAATGAAAGTTTTGGTAATACATCCCGATCTAAATTTCAGAGTAATATGATAAATGCCAGCTCTCAACCCGGATATATTGATTGATTGGAAGCTACTTCCATCATAAGAATGGTAAAGAAAAATGCGGCCCGTTAAATCACTTATGATCACCGATTCAGGTAACGATTGCTCTTCTGAAAGATCGATGCTTAAAAGATTATTAGCGGGATTGGGATAAATTTCAAAATCATTCAGTAACGGTATCGCGGATAGTAATGCACTCTCCAGCCTTACAAAAGGTTCAGCAATTTTTGCTACATTGCTGAATCATGGTTCGATTCGCGGTAATAATTAAATAGAGACCGGAGAGCAGCCATTTTAACCTGATCGGTACCACTTGATAAATGCAGGAGCAAGCTATCAACGGTTTTATCCTGGTTATAAGCGGAGAAAGAAGGAATAATAAATAGCCAAATAAACAATGGTCTCATTTGGGATTGGAATTGGAGCTCAAGGACTCCCGCGTAGAAAGCTACTAATTATTATAAATTTAATATAGTGAAAGAAATTTAATCTGCAATCATGAAATGAGAGAATCAAACAGGCATAACATGGGGCGGTCTCTTGAATCTAAGTATAGATCCATGAGCGGTGCCTTGAGCCATGAATTAAAATAAATGTTTTCATTTTGTTTTTGTGATGTAAAATTGATGGTATTAAGAAGCGAATGCAACCCGAACCTTGCGGAATTAGCGTTCCACAGATGTTTTCGCTGCTTCCCATCCTATCATCGCAGCTTTTCTTGTTGTTCCCCACATGTAGCCACTAAATGTTCCACTCGATTGTATAACACGATGACAGGGAATTAGAAATGCAACCGGATTGTCTCCAATGGCAGAACCCACGGCTCGTGATCCACCCGGAATATTTATCTGCTTTGCAATAGTTCCATAGGTTGATAATTGCCCCATAGGAATTTTTAAAAGTGCTTCCCACACCTTAAGTTGAAAGTTTGTTCCTTTCAAATGCAATTTTATCTGATTGAGCTTGCTCCAGTCATGGGTAAAAATAAAAAGTGCATTTTGCTGAATAAGATCAACCATCTGTTTATATTTAGCATTGGGAAAATTCCGGTAGAGTAGTTTTAGAGCCTCCTTATTATTATCAGCAAATGCCATGTGGCAAAGTCCTTTCGGAGTGGATGCTACTAAAATATTTCCGAAAGGACTTTCAGCATAACTATAATTTATAGAAAGGTTTCCCCCACCGTTTTTAAATTCTCCCGGTGTCATGCCTTCTATGTTTACAAATAAGTCATGCAAGCGACTTGTGCCTGAAAGTCCTGTTTCAAAAGCTGCATCAAACAAGGTTGCCTGCTTGTCTTTCAGAATATTTTTTGCATACTCCACACTGATATATTGCAGAAATTTCTTAGGGCTTACACCTGCCCAATCTGAAAATATTCTTTGGAAATGAAACGGGCTTAAATGAATCTTTTCTGCTATTTCATCTAAGCTGGGCTGCTTTCTAAAATTTTCTTTTATATAAGTAATTGCCTCTGCAACTCTGCCATAATTGTTTTGTTCCTGCTCTTTCATTTTTGACTTTTAATTTGATTACTCAAAAGTAAAATTGAAGATGCTGGGAGGCTACCCGAAACTTGCTAAGTTTAGAAC
>JACCZV010000187.1 GCA_013695775.1 Chitinophagales bacterium
AGACAGCATTAGAACGGCCGAGGAGGATTATAATCCTATCGAAATTGATTGTTATTTGATTAATTTAGAGAAAACTGCACAGGAAGATACAGAGCATGACGCAGCAAATGACAGGTTGTTGAGGTTGTGGCCGATTCCTGCGTCAAAGTTTTTTCTAATTAGCTATAACGAGGCTGGAAATAAAGAGGATATCAGCATACAGGTTACTAATATTATTGGCCAGGTAATTTATTCTAAAGACTTTATAAATACCGATGTTCTGAACACGGAAATTAATTGTCAGAAATGGCATGAAGGGGCCTATATCGTAACATTAAAGAAGGGTAAACAATCATATAGCGAGAAGATTATTATAGGCCGATAATCTTTATACTAAAAAAAACAGACTGAAATATTTTCTTGTATTAAAGTGTTAGAGCATGTCAAATAAACCTGCAGGAATGGTATCCATTACTGCAATATTTGTAAGTTTTCCTACATCGGGACCCCGATCATCCGATAGAAGTAAGTTTCCGTAAGGCTGATAATTATGCCATGGGCAACTCAAGTCGGGTTGAGTACTATTCCGCTTTTCAAAATAATCCCACTGAGTTACTAAATAACTTTCACGGCTTACATATACCTTGTACTTGTTTTCCGGCGTAATACCCACTTTATCAAAAGTTATCTCCAGTTGAAAGCATGAATTTCCCTTCCCATCATTTGCAATTCCCTGATATAAAAGAGTTACCCCAGGGTCGTGAAGCTTAAAAGGCATGATGAGCCAATAACTATCATTTGCCCAGATTTTATACGCCCGATCCATATAATATGCATTGCTGTCGGAGTTCGAGAGTTCTATACAGTCACTGTAAACCTTTCCATGAAGATTATTGAGATTGGTGAGAATAACCAGTTTTTTTGATGGAATTTCGATCCGCACATTTCCACTCCACTTATCCCAATGCAGCGTTCGCTTATCGAAAAAAGTCCATCGAAGGTAATGCATGCTGTCCCAATTTGCTTTACCACCCATTGCATGCACTACAGAGTCAGCAATAGCGCTGGCTCTTTTATCAATCTCACCACTTTGGCCCAAAAGAAGGAAAGGTGTAAATAAGAAAGTAGAAATAAAAAATTGTTTTAGCATCTTATTTAAGTGTTTCAATGTAATTTAATAACTCATTTTATATCCTAATACATCCTGCAATTCCTTGCAGGGGTTCACCGGAGGAAGTATTATAAGTTAAGCCGGGTACTCAACAAAATTCCTCTCGGTTTCATAGAGCCTTATTACAATATCATATTTCATATCCAGCCGTTTCCGGATAATTTCATGAATTATAAAAGCGATGTTTTCCGCCGTCGGATTAAGATTTCTGAATTCTTCGGTATCCTCATTCAGATTCTTGTGATCAAACTTTTCCAGTACCTCCTTGCGAATGATCTCCTTTAAAAATTTAAGATCGAGCAAATAGCCAGTCTCCGGATCAACCTCCCCGGTTATTTTTACTTCAAGATTGTAATTATGTCCATGATACAATGGATTACTGCATAAACCAAATATTTCAGAATTCTTTTGATCATCCCAATCTTTCCGATAAAGCCGGTGTGCCGCATTGAATTGTTCTTTTCTGAAGATAGAAATGCGCATATGTATCAGGTTATCACGCGGGTTTTTTTAAAAAATATTCAATTAATTCTTTGGAATAATTTAGTTAGACTGATACTTTCAGAATGTAAAAATTTAACAGACTTTTTGGGTTCACGGGGGCTAAGCCATTCAAAGGTATAAGATCCAATCGGAATGGAATCGAACCCTGGGTCATAGATCATGTTAGTTGAGCGGAGTCGAACTGCGAACAACGTCATTTGAGCTTTGTCCCAAAGACGCATATCCCAGTGGGCGGAGTCGAACTCCTCCCTCTTCGCAACAGCATAAAGATTAATTTTACCTGCCATGTTTTTTAAAGATGTCATTGGGCAGCAAGCAGTCAAAGACAAGTTAATAAGAAGCGTAAAGGAGCAACGTGTAAGTCACACTCAACTTTTTCTTGGTTCTGAAGGTACTGGAAACCTCTCACTAGCCCTGGCTTTTGCGCAATATGTCAACTGCGAGAAAAGACCGGATGCCGATTCATGTGGGAAATGTACATCCTGCATAAAAGCGCAAAAACTAATACACCCTGATGTTCACTTTACTTTTCCAACAATCAAAGCAAAAGATCGAAATGCGTTGAGTTCTGAATATATGAAAGAATGGCGAGCTGCTCTTTTAGAAAATCCATATCTTAATTACCTGGATTGGGTTACCCGTATTGCCGAAGAAAACAAACAGGGCAACATAAGTGCGGATGAATGCAGGGAGGTGTTCAGCAAACTTAGCTTGAAAGTGTTTGAATCAGAATACAAAATATTGATCCTTTGGATGCCTGAACGCCTTGGAAAAGAGGGTAATATCTTACTTAAATTATTTGAAGAGCCTTCCGAAAAAACACTTATCCTGCTGGTGGCAGAAAACCTAAACCTTTTATTGCCAACCATCATATCACGAAGCCAGGTGCTTCAAATACCAAGAATTGATGACAATTCATTAATTGATGTTCTGATAAACCGACATGACCTTAGCAGACAAAATGCTGCGAGAATAGTGAGGCGTGCCGATGGTAATTATCATGAAGCACTGCGGCTGATCAATCAGGTTGAAGACAACAACCAGGAACTTTTTAACCAATGGATGCAAGTGCTCTATAAGAATGATATTTCTGAACTGGTGAAGTGGGTTGAGGACATTGCACAGATAGGCAGGGAGAATCAAAAAAGTTTTTTTCGGTATGGCCTTGAATTTCTACACGAATGCATTCTGATGCAGCAGGTGGGCCAGCAACAATCGCGGTTGCAGGAAGAAGAGAAACGGTTAGCCACATGGCTCTCACAACACATGCGCATAGAGGACTGGCAGCAAATGGCGGAGAGCTTCGATAATTCGCATTATCATATAGAGAGAAATGCACACCCAAAAATCCTTTATATGAACCTTTCATTAAGGTTAATGAGAATGATCAGCAGGAAAAAATTATCTTTATCGGCTTGAACTAAAGTGGATTAGTAAAAATATATTAGTTGAGATATTTTGTTTGCCAGTCTGCATTATAATAATTATTTCTGAGGATGGGATGTAATGGATGTAGCACCGGAGTGAATGGAAAACCTTCCGGATGCAGAAGCAATGGGAGTTGCAGCAATGGGGGATGTAACCGTTTAAATGTCTTTGACTGGCTGGCCGATATTCCTGTAGCCGACGAAATTGATGCTTCCCGATTTGTTGAAGTCAGCTTCAAAAATGGAGCACATAAAGAGTTTTATAGAAACATACATCACCTGCTACTCGATACACATGATATTATAGTGGTCGAAAGTGGAACCGGCGGCTATGATGTAGGTGTGGTATCTCTCTCAGGAGAGCTGGTAAAGCTACAAATGAAACGAAAGAGGGTCCCTGAGAATTCTGACGATGTCAAAGGAGTCATCCGCAAGGCCAATGAATACGATCTTATAAAGTGGGAGGAGGCTCGTGCATTTGATCGCCAAACAATGATTCGTGCCCGAGCCATTGCCAGGCAGATGAACCTTAACATGAAGATTGGAGATGTAGAATACCAGGGTGACGGGAAAAAGGCGACATTCTATTATACATCCGATGAGCGGGTAGATTTTCGGGAGCTTATAAAAGTATTTGCTAAAGAATTTCATATAAAAGTGGCGATGCATCAGATCGGGGCACGCCAGGAAGCCGGCCGAGTGGGGGGCATCGGATCCTGCGGCAGGGAGCTGTGTTGTAGCACCTGGCTTACCGATTTCAAAACCGTATCTACCACTGCTGCACGCTATCAGCAACTAAGCATTAATCAGGCGAAGCTTTCCGGCCAATGCGGAAGGTTAAAATGCTGTCTTAATTATGAACTTGATACTTATCTCGATGCACTTCATGATTTTCCGCAACATGTAGATAAAATTGAAACAGAGGCAGGTATCGCTTTTCTACAGAAAACGGACATATTTAAGAGACTGCTATGGTTCTCTTATAGGGATAGCACGGTCTATCATCCACTTGCCGTTGAGCGGGTGAAAGAGATTGCTGAAATGAATAAAAATGGAAATAAACCCACTGATTTAGGCGCCCTGAAACTCATGCCGGTAAAGGAGACATATGAATTTACGGATGTTGTTGGCCAAACAACCCTCGCAGCCCTTGAAAAAAATCCTAAGAAGAAGAAACGAAAAAATAAAGGTAATAGCAGGCCGCAAAACAATTGGCCTCCCAAAGATTAAAGACACATTATCATTTTCGTTGTAATAGCGAACTTACCGATGAGGTGCGGATAAGATGGTTAGTCAAAACATATGTAAACTCACCTCACTAGTCAATACTTTGCTAGTGATCTGTTATAATAAAATTGTAGAATAATCGCTATCGTGAACAAAGGGTTTTTTAAATTCATAGCCGCATCTGCTCTTTCCGCTTTCATCATTTTATTTTTTACCGCATGCGAAAAGAATCGCATATATGAGAAAAACATCACCATCGAAGAATATAGATGGGACAGCAAGGCAGTTGTTTCTTATAAAATAGATATTATAGATACCTCTGTACTATATAATATTTATATTAATGTCCGTCACGCAGATCTCTATCCCTTTCAAAATATCTGGTTGGTTATTGGTACACAATATCCTGATGGCACAGAAGCCTCCCGTCGTGTTGAAATCATGCTCGCCAACGATGAGGGTAAATGGTACGGGGAAGGATTAGGAGATATTTGGGATTATAGAACTCTTATACAGGAAAACGCCTTTTTTACACAACAAGGGGTTTATGTCTTTACGCTTGAGCAAAACATGCGGCAGGATCCACTTCCTGGAATCATGGCAGTAGGTTTGCGCATTGAGAATAGCGGTTTAAAGAAGGCCGGTGGAGCTATACCCTAAGTATCAGGTTCACTTTATACCTGTGCAACCCTTACAAATTTTATCTTAATAATGGGTGCATCTTTATTTGATCAATTCACGCAAGGGATGTTTAAAAACGACATAAAAAAATTTTGCTCATAGTTTCTATCCCATTACTTTTAAAACTTAACTAATGCACTTTTTCCCCGAATCGCTTGAGCGCTACGCTGAAGACCATACCACATCTGAGTCTGAGCTGCTAAAGAAATTGAACCGCGAGACTCAAGCGCGCATTTACATGCCCCAAATGGTTTCAGGTCATTTGCAGGGACAGTTGCTGCGCATGATCAGCTTGCTTATAAGACCCAAAAGCATCCTGGAAATCGGCACATTCACGGGCTATTCCGCTATTTGCATGAGTGATGGTTTACAACCGGGGGGCACACTATATACCATTGATATAAATGAAGAACTAAGAGAAATGGCAGAGCAGTACTTTAAGCAGGCTGGCATAAGTGAAAAGGTGAATTATAAAATTGGTGATGCCACGAATATAATTCCGGAGCTCAATGCAACGTTTGATCTGGTGTTTATTGATGCGGATAAAATTAATTATTCTAAATATTACGAACTTGTTTTTGATAAAGTGAGAAGGGGTGGCGTTATACTTGCAGATAATGTGCTATGGAGCGGAAAGGTGATTGAAGAAGTGCGTGATGATGAAACAAATGCGCTGATAGCCTTCAATGATAGAATACAGCAAGATTCTCGGGTGGATAACGTTCTGCTTACACAACGCGATGGGTTGATGATGATCCGTAAAAAATGATATTCTTAAAGACTTAAAAGCGTGTTTTATATATGATGATTACAACAAGAAACATTGGAATCTTATATTCATTCTCGGTTTTTACATTCTTCTTTTTATTGGCTAAATCAGTGTTTGCGCAGACTTATGATGAAATGGTAGAGCATTATATAGATCAATATAAAGACATTGCTATTGAAGAGATGTGGCGCACCGGTATACCTGCCAGCATTACGCTGGCGCAGGGAATAATAGAAAGCAATGCAGGGAAGAGCCCGTTGGCAATTGATGCAAACAATCATTTCGGAATTAAATGCCACGATACATGGACCGGAGAATCATATTCACATGATGATGATCGAAAAAATGAATGCTTCAGGAAATATTTTTCGTCGCTTGATTCTTATAAAGATCATTCAGATTTTATTAAAAATCGCGGCCGCTATTCAGTCCTCTTCACTTACAACATTAATGATTACAAAGCGTGGGCTAAAGGCTTAAAAGCCTGCGGGTATGCAACAAACCCACACTATGCCATCCTCCTTATAAAGTGTATTGATGATTACGACCTCCATCAGTGGGATTTGAAGGAAGATGAGCGAAATGTTTGGTTTGCATCCTTGAACAATGCGGCGTTAAAATCTGAAATAAAGGAAACCGGAAACCCGGAAGTGGTCAATGCATCCCCGTCCAGTTGTAATGCAGAGGAAAGAATTGAAATTTTTAATGACATCAAATCAGTTCTGCTACTTCCTGAAGAGTCATTGAAAGACCTCGCTACGACCTACGGGATAGGCATGAAAAGGCTGATGCGTTATAATGACATCAGTGATTATGCGATGTTGCATCCCGGTGACCGGGTTTATCTTCAACCCAAACGCCTTAATGGAGATGATGAATTTCATACGGTCAGGCAGGGAGAATCAATGTTTTCTATTTCTAGAGATCATGGGGTACAAATGGATGAGCTGTATAAAAAAAATCAGATGTTGTTGGGTAAGCAGCCTGCAATTGGAGAGGTGTTGAACTTAAAAAACTCAAGAGACAACCCTGTTGTGATTGCTGAGGCTACAGATGCAATGGTTTCTTTTAATGCTGAAGCTGATTTGAAAATAGGGACGCCCGAGCTTTACATAGTCTCCAAAGGAGATACACTCTATTCTATCTCAAAAAAATATAACCTTAGCGTTGAAGTTTTAAAAACAATGAACAGAATGAAAACTACTTCTTTGCAGATTGGAGACAAGCTCGTAGTTTCACAATGATACCCTGGTAACGGTCTGTATTCCCCTCTATTTTATTTTACCGTTTGTTAGATCCTCCATAAATTGGCTGCATGTGCCTTCTATCGACAATTTAATTGGTGTAAAGCTGAATCCTGAAACATTTTTAATTTTTGATGAATCAAAAAACTGTCTTTGATGCGAGAGCCTTGCCGTTTCTTTAGAGATCACCGGAGAATCTGGAAATAATGTGGCACGAATGGGTTCAAAACGCCAAATAAATTCAGATAACCATGGGACTAAATGTATATACGGCGGTTTTTTTTTCAGCAGCTCTGCAATCAGATAAAGAAAATCTTTATACGTCCAGTTTTCGGCACTTATAATAAAACGTTCATTCTTTATGTCACTTTCCATGAGGTAGACCATAAGTTTCACTACATCCAACACAGCTACAAAACCACTGCCCCCGGAAGTATAAAAAGGCATGCCCCGCCAAACATTTAAAAAGAATTGCGGAGTGCCCTCATGCCAGTTACCACCGCCAATAATGATTGCCGGATTTATAATAACTGCATTTAACCCTTCTGCAGCGCCACGCCATACTTCCTGTTCCGCAAGATACTTGCTGATGCCGTAACTTGAACTCGGATATTCGCCGATGATACTTTCATTTACGGGTAAATTGTTAGTCGCAGTAGCAATTGCTGCAACAGAACTTACATGAACCAGCTTGCGGATGTTATAGTGAAGCGCCACATTTACAACATTAGCTGTTCCTTCAACATTTACCTCCCTTATGGTTTTGCGATCCTTAGATTGAAAAGAAACTTTTGCCGCGCAATGATAAAGCTCACTGCATCCCCTCACCCCATTTTCTAATGAAGGGATATCGAGAACATCACCCTCTACCCATTCAATTTTTTCTGCAACCTGCTTTTCAAGAAAAACGGGAGCTTGCCTGCGCTTCAGTGCCCGAATATGTCTGCCGCTGTCCACTAATTCTTTAAGCAGATGCAAACCCAAAAAACCAGTTCCACCTGTAACAAAGACCATGATGCTTTTTCGTCAAGACAAATAAAAATAAAACCCCGGGAAGATTTCTCTATCCGGGGCTCAATCATTAAAAAGGGGACTATACTCCCACGGTGGCAAGCTTCTTTTGAGCCGACTGATAAATTTCGCCACCAACAGAATCTGCTGAGGCTCCAGTTACCGATGAAAGCACATTCACCTCATTGCGCTGTCGAAGCGCACCCATGAGAGAGATTAAAAGGGCTTCCTTAAACTTGATGGTGGCCGGATCAGGAACCACTAACGGCACCGAGGAGTGATAGTTAATGCGTTCGAGCAAGAATTTATTGAAGGCCCCACCTCCAGAGACGAGCATTGAATGACTTTCGTCTTTTGTAAGAACTTCGGTTGTATATATATTTTTGAGATCTTTTGCAATTTGCAGGGCGATATGTTCAGTAGCAGTTCGCAGCTTGTCTTCTACCTGCATCCTGTACTTTTTGAAAACCGGCAGAAAAATTTTAGTGACCCATCCCCCACCAATTGATTTAGGATAAGGTTTTTCATAATACCATTGTGCGTTAAGTTCGGTAAGAAGGTCGTGGTTGACATTTCCTGAACGCGCAATGGAGCCATCCTTATCAAATTCAAGATCTATCTCAGAAGCAAGCGCATTTAATACCATGTTTGCGCCGCAAATATCGAAGCCAATCATCCGGTTATCGAGCTTACAGCTAATATTTGCAATGCCGCCAATGTTAAGGCAGAACTTAAATTCCCCAAATAATATTTTGTCGGCTATAGGAGCGACAGGTGTACCCTGCCCACCTAGTGCAACGTCGATAGTTCTGAAGTTGCACACAACAGGATAACCTGTTTCAGCTACTATTGCGCCGCCATCGCCGATCTGGCTGGTCATCTGGTTCTCGGGTTGATGGAAAACCGTTTGGCCATGTGATGCTATGAAGTCAATTTTTCCTTCAAGCATGTTTTCCTGAATAAATTTTCGCGCTACTTCTCCAAGGTAATGACCATAAAAAGTATCAGTTTTTAAATAGGTTACTGCGTTTTGAAGTACTAGACTTTGCAGTCGCAATCTCCACTTGGGAGGATACGGTATGCATTCAGCTTTTTCAATCTCATATGTCCACTTTTGATTATTTACTTCAAGGCGACAATATGCAACATCGACGCCGTCCATGGAACTGCCCGACATCATACCAAGAACATGATATGTTTCCATTTTTCCCTAAAATTTAATTGATAAAAGGTAAAAGAATCTTAACCCAGCTATGTTAAGAGCGGTAAATGTATTAACAATACTTGAAGTTTGTACTACCCCTTATAAACTGATAGTTCGACATCTATCGAAGCAATATAACGGAACCTTTTTGGGCGATAATACCCTCATCGTAGGAGATGCCATGTATTCGATATATATAGGTTCCCATTTCACTTGCCTCACCATTAAACAAACCGTTCCATCCTTCCTCATTTCCATTTATACCATATACGAGCTGTCCCCAGCGGTTGAAGATCTGCACAGAAACTATTTCTTTTATTCCTTTGGTGAAGAACTGAAAATTATCATTTAATCCGTCCCCATTCGGAGTAAAGGCATTTGGAACAATGATGAGATGAAAGTGAGTTACATTTACAGTAACGCTGTCAAATGATACACAACCATTATTACCAGTTACCTGTATTGTATAATTCATTGTATTCAGCGGGTTTGCGATAGGATTAGCGATATTCGAATTGCTTAGATTATCACTCGGCGACCAACTTAAAATTCCTTCCCCGGTTGCATTTAACTGCACAGATTCCCCCTGGTTTATAGTTACATCATCACCTGCATTTACTTCAGGTTTATCTAAAACGGTTATCGTAACTGTATCCTCATCAAAGCATGAACCGATGTATGAAGTAACAAAGTAAGTAATGGATTGCAGAGGTGTGGCCACCGGATTGGAAATTGCGGAATTGCTTAAATAACTATCGGGAGTCCACTGATAGAAAAGACCGTTGTTCACAAAAAGATTCACAAACTCCCCTTCGCATATGAGTGTATCATTGATAGTAGTTGCAACTACGGTATCTGTAATCATCACCGTTACCGAATCTGTATCAATACAACCGTTGTCAGTTGTTACAGTAATGCTGTAAACAGTAGTGACATCGGGTGCCACTAATGGCTCTGCAGTAAAAGGATCGCTGATATTATAATCCGGTGTCCACTGATAAGCAACACCGCCCTCTGCATGTAAAGTGACACTGTCGAGGTCGCAAACAAAAGTATCAGGACCTGCATTTATAACCGGCAATGAAAATATGATTATAGGCTTCATTATAGTTGATACGCATCCATAATTATTGTAAACTGTTAAGGCAACATTATATGTTCCTGCGTTGGTGAATGAGTGTGACGGGTTTGGAGTCTCATCCGACGTACCATCGCCGAAATCCCAGTGCCATGAGGAAAGGATGCCATCAATTGGTATGGAGGCATCGGCAAATTCAATAGGAGTCTCTGCACACTCGCTTACAAAAGAGAAGTCGGAGGTAACACCCTTTCGAATCTCTACATATCTAAAAGTGGTATCACCGCAGATAATCCCCGGTGAGGCTGTCAGCATCACGTGATAAACGCCCGTATCAGGAAAGGTATAGATAGGATTTTTTTCAGTTGATATGTCTGAACTAATTCCGGGTACGCCAAAATCCCAGAAATAATCATTGCTGCCAAAACTCTCATTGGTAAAATTTACTGTGTTTGAACCACAGATGAGCAAGGTATCATTTAAGGATATCACATTTTGCGCGGTGAAATCGGCTTGTATCAAAGCATTGCAAGTGGTCATATTAAATTGAAAATCTCTAATGTCCTCACCCAGATATATTCCGTCCCTGTACTCTTTCACACAGACTCCCACTACATACTGACCTAAATCTGTTGGAAACCCTGTTAGCAATCCTGTAACCGGATCAATATTCATAGCTGGCGATCCTCCGATTTGATTGTTCACATTGTACGGTGGCTGCCAGATGATGGGATCATATGGAGGTGGCGGAGGAATGGGAATAGGGTCCACTGCATTTGCACCCTGGTAAGGAGTGCACAATGAATAGACAAGGGAATCCCCATCAGGATCGGTGGCGCTGTGATCAAAAATCAGTGGTTTGTCAACACAGATTACTATTGGAGGATAATTATTGAAGCGCGGGCTGCTGTTACATGCGGAGGTGGTTTGAGGAATATGAGCTGTGAAAGTAGCACCCGTATTTTCAGGGTCTATGATGTTTACAATTGTATTGTTACGGCAGCATCGCTGATAGGCAAGATTATAACCTCCTGCAATTGGAGACAAGTTAACGGTGGTTTTATACACTGCCTGCTCCACACACACACCTGGAGGCATCTGAATACATGGATCGCTTAAATCAGCATTTATATAATTGGCGCCTGGAAAATTAATAGACAGCAGCTGAACCTGAAGGCCTGAGGAATTATAAATGCCAATAATTGCAGGGTGGTCAAAGGGCGTCGTGCTATTGCAATCACGATATACCTTCAAGGTAATCTCATAGTTCGAAAAACCTGTGCAGGTATAATAAAGCTCCCCTCCTATAATATGCCAACCACTCGAGCGATAAGAGATTAAAAGAATAAATAAAAATATTACAGAAATAATCTTCATGGTTGAAACACGGAGCATATAAAGCCGAAATTAATAAACGGATGCCGTTTCAACAAAGTTCATCAGGCCTTGTAGCCCAAAATCTTAAAACCCGTGTAATAACAATTCTAATTCGTCTGTAAATAACGACTACTCAATTTCTCCTATTTTTGCCGCCGCACATGCTAACCAGTGACAGTTTGACCGGATTGGTTCAGTGGCAAACCCTTTGATAAACTAATTCGCTTAATCCAGGTGCTTATGGAAAATAGAGATCAGAATCAGCAGCGTGAAGAACAAGAAGATGACCAACCTGATGAAAAATTCTCAGATGAGGAAATATTGAATAAAATTGATAAGGATGCAGCGGAGGAACCAGAGGGAGAGATGACCTCAGAAACTGATGGTGGTGAGGGTAACGATTTGCTTAGCAAATTCGGCTTGTCGAGAAAAGATAAGCACAAAAAAGAAATCGCTGAACATAAGCAGAAAGCAGAAGAAGCTAATGACAGGTATTTACGTCTCTATGCAGAATTCGAAAATTATAAAAAGCGAAATATTAAAGACCGGTTTGAATTTTCACGCCTTGCCGGCATAGAAATCATCAATGCGTTGCTTCCCGTTATCGACGATTTTTCAAGAGCAATGAGACAGATGGAAGCATCTCAAGATATAAATGCATTGCAGGAAGGAGTAAAACTGATTCATCAGAAGCTAAGAAACATTCTTGAATCTAAAGGATTAAAGCAGATGAACTCTGTTGGTGAAATATTTAATCCTGAATTACACGAAGCTATTTCACAAATAGCCGTACAGGATGAAACATTAAAAGGAAGGGTAACTGATGAGATTGAGTGTGGCTATTATCTGAATGAAAAGATCATTCGCCACGCGAAAGTGGTGGTAGGTAGCTAATAAATTTAATAGAATTTAATAGATTGATTAGAAGCTGTTTTGATGTTGAAAATTTGCTACCTCATGTTTTAATCCGTTTGGAGCTGACAAGGAAACTCAACTTGCCCTTTCCGGAGAGCACTCTGAGCTTGTCGAAGGGTTGAGTATAGCATAAAGACTCCCATTCATTTCAAAACAACTGCTTAGCGAAAATGAAAAGTAATATGAATGGTTGGTAAATGAAGTTTTAAATGGCAACAAAGAGAGACTACTATGAGGTGCTTGGTGTGAGCAAAAACGCTGCCTCAGACGAGATAAAAAAAGCCTACCGTAAGGTGGCTATGCAATATCACCCAGATCGCAATCCGGGAGATAAGTCTGCAGAGGAAAAGTTTAAAGAGGCCGCCGAAGCTTACGAGGTTCTTAGCGATACAGAAAAAAAGAAACGATATGATCAATATGGTCATGCCGGAATGAGCGGCAATGCCGGATTTGGGGGAGGTGCCGGTGGCATGCGGATGGAAGACATCTTCACAAATTTCGGGGACATTTTTGGTGACATGCAGGGCAGTCCCTTCGAAGCATTTTTTGGCGGAAGAGGTACAAGAGAACGGACGCGCGGCGTTCGCGGCGGAAATCTGCGTATAAAGGTGCCACTTACCTTACAGGAAATTGCCAAAGGTGCCCACAAGTCCTTAAAGGTTAAAAAATATGTGCCTTGTGAAACATGCAGCGGCAGTGGTGCAAAAGACAAAACTTCATTTCATACCTGCACTGCGTGCAAAGGTAGTGGGGTTATTAGACGGGTACAAAATACCGTTCTCGGACAAATGTCAACCACCACCACTTGCCCGACTTGCAACGGCGAAGGACAGGTTATTACCGCTAAATGCAATACTTGCCATGGAGAGGGAAGAGTATATGGAGAAGATACCATACAGGTTGATATTCCCGCTGGCGTGGCTGAAGGCATGCAGCTTTCGATGAGTGGAAAAGGAAATGCCGGGGAGCGTGCTGGCAGTCCGGGAGATTTAATTATTGCCATTGAGGAAGAGGATCATGGAGATCTGAAGCGCGACGGAAATAACGTAGCTTATGAATTATATATTTCTTTCATAGATGCATCTTTAGGAACCGGTATAGAGGTCCCAACCATTGAGGGAAAAGCCCGTATAAAAATAAAGCCCGGTACACAGGCAGGAGAAATTTTTCGATTGAAAGGGAAGGGCCTCCCGAATGTAAATGCTTATGGAAGCGGAGATCAGCTTATACATGTGAATGTATGGGTGCCTAAAGAATTAAATAATGAGGAACGCAACCTGCTGGAAAAACTTAGAGACTCGCACAACTTCCAGCCTAATCCGGGAAAAAATGAAAAGAATTTCTTTGAGAAGATGAGGGATTATTTCGCTTGAAGAAAGAAAAGTAACTCTTCTCATAATATTCCCATATTAACTCATGAGTAAAGGTTATTCATGATCTTTCGAGAACATGAGGATGCAGCTCAAGCAGCGTCTTTACAGGGTTTAACAGGCGCGTATAATTATTTTTCCAAAAAAAACGATTCATCAATTTCGCAGTCCAGGGCAGCGACTGATCCAAAATTTTATTTTCCTCCACCGACAAAGAATCATGAAGCCAGGGCACCATATAAGATAGATAGCGCACCGGAGCTTTCCGTTTTACCTCGTTCTCTATTTTTCGCTGTTCGTTGATGGTAAAATGTGCCTTCATCTTTTCAAGAATATATGCCTCTTCTTTCATAATATGGGCATTAAAAACGTTTAATAGTGCGTCGGTATGCAACTGTAGTTCTTTGCACAATAAGACTTTTTTATCTGTTCTTTCCAGCTCTCCTATAACACGTTTTATCTCATCAATCAAAAACTGGATCCTATTGTGCTCCACTTCCATCTCCTCAATAGTCTCTGATGGCTGCTCCATCTTCTTTTCAACTGCACGAAAGAGCAGATCATCTTCCGCCGCATGATGAGCCTCCATCATATTCCAAAAAAAATCATACCATCGGTTGAGCAGATGCAATTCTTCCTGCGAAAGTCTCTCAATACGCAACGCGATTGTATTTAACATCTCGGCATCGCGCATCAGAGCGCGATGGGCAAAAAAAGAACCGTGCATCACAAACTGATTCATAGACAGGAAGCCATCTTTATCGTCTGCAAAAATAGCAAAACCAAGCTGCTGCTCCGGATGCTTTATGTTGATAGAATATCGTGTCACTTATTGTTCTTTAACCTTCTATTCATTTACGGCTTACCTTTGAATTAATTTTGTTCCCATACAGAAACGGCCGGGCTTGATTATATGTCGCGCATTACACGCATAATTTTAATTTCTATAGCCTCCCTTTTCTTATTCTTCACAATAAAAAAAATTATTGCTCCCGACCCTGCAATCTCTAATGTACCACAGAAAAAGGGAGGTGGCCCCATCTTAGCCGAATACAAAATCATCACTGATACTTCCCTTACCTACAAATTGCAAACAACCGGCAGCATTCGTGCTAACGAGCAGGTGGATATAGTGAGTGAGCTTCCTGGTAAGATCACAAAAATCTATTTTAAAGAGGGAAGCACCGTAAAGAGAGGAGCATTGTTGTTTAAGCTGGATGATGCGTCCTTACAGGCGCAGAAAAAGAAACTTGAAGTCTCTGCATCCCTTCCATTAGAGAATGAGCGGCGCATAAAAGTATTGTTGGATAAAGGAGGAACGAGCCAGCAGGAATATGATGAGGCACTGAATAACCTTCAAACCATTCAGTCCGATCTGGAACTGATCAAAGTACAACTTGAAAAAACAGAGATCCGCGCTCCGTTTTCAGGAAAGGTCGGCCTGCGCAATGTGAGTGAAGGAGCCTATGTGTCAGCCAATACCATATTAACCTCACTTCAGGATATTAATAAAATAAAGATCGATTTTTCTTTGCCCGAAAAATATGCCGCGATAATAAGGATGGATCAGAAGATATTGTTTATTGTGGAGAATGATACTCAGCAGTTCACAGCAACCATTGCTGCAACTGAACCGGCTGTAGATCCGTCCACACGTGCCTTGATGGTTAGAGCAATTTCAGGAAATGGAGAGGGCAAACTTATTCCGGGTACATCAACAACCATTTCCATTGATTTAAATGAATCCGATTCAACAATAATGGTTCCGACCAGCGCCTTGATACCCCAGTCAACCGGGTTTAGCGCTTACATAATCAGGGAGGGAAAAGCTGTTGCCCGTGTTATAAAAACCGGCTACCGCGATGAAAACAATGTTCAGGTGCTTCACGGTCTTGACAGAGGCGATACGCTGATAACCACCAACATTCTAATGTTAAGACCCCAGGTTGAAGTAAGGCCCGTTTTAAAAAAATAATGAGAGGGATTTAAAACATCCGAATGAATGACAGACAAACCAATTAATTAATTGTATATATAGTGGATTTTAACACTTTAAAATCGTGAATGTAGATACAAGATGAGCAGCCTTAGTTCAACCTCCATAGACCGACCTGTTCTCAGCATCGTGATGTCGCTATTGCTGGTATTGCTCGGTATTGTTGGTTTCTTTTATTTAGGCATACGCGAATATCCCGCTGTAGATCCTCCTACGGTGACGGTTACCACCTCCTACACGGGTGCAAATGCCGACATCATAGAATCGCAGATCACCGAACCTCTTGAAGAAGCTCTTAATGGCATTGAAGGCATTCGTACCATCTCCTCCACTTCGCGTGAGCAATCAAGCGTGATAAATGTGGAGTTTAACCTCAATGCCGATCTTGAGGCAGCAGCAAATGATGTTCGGGACAGGGTGTCAAGGGCCATTAGACTTCTGCCAAGAGATGTGGATCCGCCTGTAGTTGAAAAATCAGATGCCAACTCCGAGCCAATCATCTTTATGACGTTACGCAGCGACAGCCGCGACATCATGCAGGTAAATGAGCTTGCTACCAACGTCATTAAGGAACGTATACAGACCATTGAGGGAGTTAGCGGTGTTCGGATTTTCGGAGAGAAAAAATATTCAATGCGGCTATGGCTCGATCCTGCAAAGATGGCTGCCTTTGCCCTTACCCCTATTGATGTGCAGAATGCAGTAGACAGAGAAAATGTAGAGCTGCCCTCCGGAAGAATTGAAGGGAACGAAACTGAGCTTGCAATAAGAACCATTGGAAGACTTACTACCCCTGACGAGTTCAACAACCTCATCATAAAGGAAGCAGATGGTACCATTATTCACCTAAAGGATATTGGTCACGCATTGCTGGGCCCAGAGAATGAACGCAACGCTGTAAAGCGCAACCTCATACCCATGATTGGCATCGCCATTACTCCGCAGCCCGGTGCAAATGCTGTTGCAATTGCCGATGAATTTTATAAGCGTCTTGCTCAGCTTAAGAAGGAGATTCCTACTGATTATTCTCTCGAGATCGGTTATGACTTTACCACCTTTATCCGTAATACCATCCATGAAGTGCAGGACACTTTACTCGTTGCTTTTTTACTCGTTATACTTATCATCTTTCTTTTCCTTCGCGACTGGCGATCAACAATTATTCCCGTAGTTGCAATACCCATCTCCATCATCGCTGCTTTTTTCATTATGTACGTCGCGGGCTTTTCAATAAACGTATTAACGCTGGTAGCAATCATTCTATCTATCGGATTGGTTTGTGACGATGCCATTGTAGTGCTTGAAAACATTTATTCTAAAGTGGAACATGGCGAAACCCCTCTCAAAGCAGCACGGGAGGGTTCAAGGG
>JACCZV010000210.1 GCA_013695775.1 Chitinophagales bacterium
CAAATATGGTTGCTTTGCTCGGCTGGTCACCTATTGAGGCAAAGGAAATATTCACGATGCAGCAATTGATAAAAGAATTCAACCTCCAGCGAATTCATAAGGCAGGTGCTAAATTCGATTTTGAAAAAGCGAGCTGGTTCAACCATGAGTACATGAAGCATAAGAGCGGGGAGGAACTTGCTGCTTATCTTCAACCATTGTTGGCAGAGAGGGGAATAAATGCATCACCGGAATATATCACTCAAGCCTGCGAAGTAGCGAAACTACGCAGCACATTTGTCCATGAATTATGGGATCACAGTCATTTCTTTTTTGTACAGCCCGAATCTTTTGACAGCTCTGTTGTAAAAAATAAATGGACAGAATCAGCACGAAAAAATATTGAGTTGATGAAATCCGAAATTGTCGCTGCAGAGGATTTTGCAGCATCTTCCCTTGAAACTCTGCTTCATAATTTCCTCCAGGAAAACAATTTTAAAGCTGGTGAAATCTTGCCTGTTCTGCGCGTGATGCTTATTGGATCGAAAACCGGACCTGCCGTGTTCGAGATAATGGCTGTACTGGGTAAAGACGAGTCAATCATACGAATGAATAGAGCAGAAGTTGTATTTGATAAAATGATGGCTGCCGTTTAAACATTAATGAAACTGTATTTTAACTATGAAAAACAAAAAACCTAAAGCAGAAGAGGCGCAGGTAAATCCTGAATTACAGGGGTTAGATATTCGTGTAAATGAATTTGGAGAAATCATCTCAAACGTCTCTGTTGAAAAGTTAAATGATTTTCTCGACCGTAATGTAATAGATAGAAAGCTGGAGGAAAAAGTAGAGAAAGAACAGAAAAAGAAGAATTCACAGAAATCAGTAAAAAAGTCAAAGAAAAAATAAGGCTGCACACATGAGTGTCGAACCTTTCAAAAGGCCTATACGTGTTCTCGTCGCAAAAGTGGGCCTTGATGGCCACGATCGGGGAGCCAAAGTGATTGCTTCATCTCTACGTGATGCTGGCATGGAAGTCATCTATACTGGACTTCGTCAAACACCGGAGATGGTGGTAAACGCTGCATTGCAGGAAGATGTAGATGTAATAGGTGTCTCCATTCTCTCCGGCGCTCATATGACAGTGTTTCCAAAAATAATGAAGCTTATAGAAGAAAAGGGAATGGATGATGTATTGGTTACCGGAGGTGGCATCATCCCTGATGAGGATATGGATGCTTTACAAAAGTTAGGTGTAGGAAAGCTTTTCTCCCCTGGTACTTCTAGCCGGGCGATCGTCGAATACATCATTGATTGGGTAAAGATGCATCGCAACTTTTGAGATAATTATCAGAGGTTATCTCTCGCTTCAATAAAGACATGGTGCACCTCTTCAAAGTATTCCCATCTTCTTTTTAGCACATAATTATTGAACAGGTGGGTATTCACTCGTGTGGTATAATGTGGAAAATTTGAAGAAAGTCCCTCATTGTTTTACTATATTTTTGAATTTCAGAGATCTTAAGACTAAATTTTTATGAAGTCGAATAAAAATAAAAACCTCCTGGGTGTGGTTTATTCTACGAATCCTGAATTCAATTATGAGAAAACGCAAGATACTTTTAGCAATACGGTTCCAAACAAACAACAAATGCTGCATGTGCGAATAGAAAAGCATCATAGGGGCGGCAAAACTGTAACAATTGTAGAGGGATTTATTGGGCCAGAAAAGGAGATGGATGAATTGGGAAGAACGCTAAAAACCAAATGCGGTGTGGGGGGAAGTGTGAAGGATGGATTGATCCTCATTCAGGGGGAACAAAAGGATAAAATCATTAATTTATTACAGGAGTTGGGATATAAAGCAAGATAAGGATTTGATTAAGTTAACGGATTTGCAACTGAGATTTGTGATGTTTAAATAAATAGTCAATGCCCGATTTTTGTCACCTTCACTGTCATACACAATATTCCCTTCTTGATGGGGCTGCTGATATATCTTCCCTGATCAGCAAAGCTGCTAAAGATGAGATGAAGGCCATTTCGATTACAGATCATGGCAACATGTTCGGAGTATTTCAGTTCGTAAAAGAAGCACATAAGAAAAATATATTGCCTGTTGTTGGGTGTGAATTCTATGTTGTTCCCGATAGGCATAAAAAAGAACTGATCGCGGGCTTTGGAAATGATGAAGATCAGACAACGCGAGGCAAGAAGGCTTTTCACCAGGTGCTGCTTGCCAAAAATGAAACGGGTTACAAAAACCTGATGAAACTGTGCTCACTCGGCTTCACTGATGGATATTATTACAATCCACGTGTAGATTTTGAACTCATCCGAGAATATCACCAGGGAATAATAGCTACTACATGCTGTCTGGCAGGCATTGTACCACAGCACATACTGTATAAGTCTGAGGACGAAGCGGAAAAAGTTTTCAAGCAATGGCTTGACCTCTTTGGTGAGGATTATTATATTGAATTACAAAGGCATGGAATTCCTGAACAGGAGAAAGTTAATCACTTGCTCATGCGCTTTGCCCGCAAGTTCAACGTGAAGATAATTGCCACCAACGACTCCCACTACGTAAACCAGGAGGATGCAGAAGCACAGGACATTCTTCTGTGTTTACAAACCAATAAAGCTTTTGATGATCCGAATCGGATGCGTTTTTCAAACAATGAATTTTTCTTCAAAACGAAAGCACAGATAGAGGAACGCTTCTTTGATATTCCTGAAGCGCTGGACAATACCATGGAAGTTATTTCCAAGATCGAGCATCTTGACCTGAAGAAAAATATCCTGCTTCCATTTTTTCCTTTGCCCGCAGGATTTTCTTCCAACCTGGAGTACCTTGAGCATCTTACCTGGCAGGGGGTGAAGCAACGCTATGAGGTCATCACCCCGGAGATTAATGAACGCCTGCAATATGAACTCAGGGTTATTGATAAAACAGGGTTTGCCGGCTACTTTCTCATTGTTCAGGATTTCATAAATGCGGCACGCACGCTGGGAGTATGGGTAGGGCCTGGCCGTGGTTCTGCTGCTGGATCTGCTGTCGCTTATTGCATAGGCATCACGAATGTCGATCCCTTAAAATATAATCTTCTTTTTGAACGGTTTCTGAATCCTGAGCGGGTTTCAATGCCCGATATGGATATTGATTTTGATGATGCCGGCAGGCAGCGGGTTATCGATTATGTAGTTAATAAATATGGACAAAATCAGGTTGCTCAAATAATAACTTTTGGAACGATGGGTCCTAAAACGGGAGTGCGTGATGTAGCACGGGTCCTGGGATTGCCTTTGGCAGAATCGAATCGTATTGCTAAGCTAATCCCCGAATTTCCAGGAATGAGTTTCGAGCGGGCCTTTGCTGAAGTAAAGGAATTGGCCGAGCTTCGGAACAGTCCCGATCCTCTTATAAAAAAAACCATTCGTATTGCAGAAACGCTCGAAGGATGTACGCGCCATCATGGAATTCATGCCGCAGGGGTCATCATTGCACCCAGTGATATCCGCGATCACATCCCCGTAATCTCATCTAAAGATTCCACCTTATTAGTAACGCAGTATGAGGGTAAGCTTATTGAAGCAGCAGGATTGTTGAAAATGGATTTTTTAGGCTTGAAGACGCTATCCATATTGCGGGATGCCCTGGAGAACATTAAAATAAATCACAACATTGAAATTGACCTTGATAAGATTTCTTATGATGATAATAAAACTTTCGAGCTATTTCAGCATGGTGATACCATAGGAATCTTTCAATTTGAATCTCCCGGCATGCGTAAATATATGCGTGAGCTGAAACCAACTCATATAGAGGACCTTATTGCAATGAATGCATTATATCGGCCTGGCCCGATGAATCACATCCCCGAATACATAGATCGAAAGCATGGAAGAAAAAAAATCATCTACCCGCATCCGCTTCTTGAAGAGGTGCTGAAACCGACT
This sequence comes from Chitinophagales bacterium, assembly GCA_013695775.1. GTDB lineage: Bacteria > Bacteroidota > Bacteroidia > Chitinophagales > UBA10324 > JACCZZ01. The sequence goes on from JACCZV010000210.1 coordinate 3,940, forward strand.
TATGGCATCATGGTTTATCAGGAGCAGATCATGCAGGCCGCACAGATCATGGCCGGCTTCACGTTAGGATCAGCAGATTTACTACGTCGGGCAATGGGGAAAAAGGACATGAAGGAGATGCAAACACAACGCGCCACTTTTGTCGAAGGAGCTAAAAAGAAGGACATAGACGATAAAGCTGCTGAAGAGGTTTTCACACTTATGGAAAAATTTGCTAAGTATGGCTTTAACAGGTCTCATTCTGCAGGCTATGCGGTGATTGCCTATCAAACAGCATACTTGAAAGCCAATTATACTCCGGAGTTTATGGCGGCTACATTGTCAAATTATCTGGGTTCTACTGAAGATACTCAATACTATCTTAACGAGACAAAGCGCTTCAATATTAAAACACTCGGCCCCGATATTAACGAGAGCGATATAAGATTCGTGGCAAATAAAAAGGGCGAGATTCGATTTTCTTTATCTGCAATAAAAGGCATGGGTGAAGCTGCAGTGAATGCCATCATTTCCGAACGTAGCACAAATGGCACTTTTAAAAATCTTTTCGACCTTACCAAGCGAGTCAACTCACGTATGCTTAGTAAGAAGGC
>JACCZV010000212.1 GCA_013695775.1 Chitinophagales bacterium
CTGCTTAACAGTGGAGATACAGTAAAGATTATAAATTATATCTATCCCGAAGATTCTGCTTTATATGCAGCCAATCCTCCTGTAGCAATCCCATTTCTCCAGCTATTTTCAGATCTTTTTGGAGATTATCCCTTTAAGAAAGAAAAGTATGGTCATGCGCAATTTAATTGGGGCGGTGGCATGGAACATCAGACGATGAGCTTTGTTTACCGGCTTGAATACTTTGAGCTCACTGCTCACGAACTGGCGCATCAGTGGTTCGGCGATAAGGTTACCTGCGGAAGCTGGCAGGATATATGGCTGAATGAGGGATTCGCAACCTATCTCTCAGGGTTATGCTATGAATATCTTGCTCCGCAGTATTGGATCCCTTTCAAGGATGCTCATCAAGACCGCGCTTTTAAAGATACAATTGGCTCAGTTTTTTGCGAAGACACTTCAGACGTTGGCCGCATATTTAGTGGTTCGCTCAGTTACTCCAAAGGTGCTTATCTTTTGCACATGCTGCGTTGGAAACTCGGTGATGAGGACTTTTTTAAAGGAGTGTATGAATATATAAATGATACCACACTATGTTATGGCTTTGCCCGGACTGATGATTTGATTCATCATTTAGAAGCTGTCAGCGGACAGCAGCTGGGGGAGTTTTTTAATGATTGGTTTTACGGGAAAGGATATCCCACATATCATCTTAAATGGGCATCACTTCCTGATAAGAGAGTAAACATTGCCATTCATCAGACACAGAATCATTCATCAGTTTCATTTTTTGAGATGCCGGTGCCTGTTCGATTAAAGGATGCTTCTCATGATACGGTGGTAGTGATTCAGAATGATGCAAATGATCTAACTTATACCATAGGACCCCTTTCTTTTACTCCCGACAGCATTTTCTTCGATCCTGATTTGTGGCTTCTTGCGAAGAGTGACACACCGCAATATGATAAGATGATATCTCAGTTGCTTATACTTTACCCAAACCCTGCCTCAGATGAGATTACGATTGGCTTTCATGGCGATCAGGAGACGGTAGAGGAAATTAATATATATGATGTAACAGGTAAAAGGATGGTTGGCTTGAATACTGAAGCAACAAGTTTCTTCAATCCGGTAACAATCGATATATCTAATCTTTCAGGAGGATATTACTTAGTGAATTTGCTGACAGACAAACAGCGGTATGTTCAACGAATCGTAAAATTTTAGAATTGCAACGACAAGTATAAGTTGTGGGAAATTTCCCGCACAACATTTGATAACTTTTCCATGCAAATAAATTAAACAAAAATTAACCTCATGAACAAATTCTTTTTTCTTATTACACTCACATTCAGTGGTGCGGCAAGTTGCTTCTCACAAACAGCCAAACAGTGCTGCAATAGTCCTTCATCCACTTCAGCCTTCGCGTCCTTTGCGAATAGCGCCGGCTTTATTGGTGCCCATGAATCCCCTAAGCCAATATCTTATGCAGAGAAAGGCAAGATGGTATCCTTTCCCTCCCCGGATGGGAAGAATGCAAGTGCGTATATGATTAAATCAGAGAACAAATCAAATAACTACCTCATCGTCTTTCATGAATATTGGGGATTAAATGATTATATAAAACGTCAATCCGATCTCTATTTTGATACGCTTGATGTTAATGTAATCGCCGTAGATCTCTATGATGGAAAAATAACAGATGACCCCGACGAGGCTGGCAGACTGGTACAATCAGTAGATGCGGCAAGAGCTGTAAATATTATAAAGAGTGCTTTGGCTTATGCAGGAAAAGATGCAAAAATAGCAACGGTTGGATGGTGTTTCGGAGGAGGATGGTCGTTGCAGGGGGCATTATTAGCTGGTGAACAAGCAACGGCGTGTGTGATGTTTTACGGCATGCCCGAAACAGACGTCAACAAATTGAAGACACTCAACAGCGATGTACTTTTCGTGTGGGCTAAAAAAGACCAATGGATAAATGAAGAGGTGAAAGATGATTTTATTGAAAATATGAGGACAGCAGACAAAAAATTAACGGTAAAAGAATATGATGCCGACCATGCGTTCGCGAATCCTTCCAACCCACATTATAATGAGGCCGGTGCCTTAGACGCTCAGAAAATAGCACTGAATTTTTTAAGATCCCATTTAGAGTAATCAATTTTGTACAGCAAGGATTTTATTGGTCACATTATTGCCACAGTGCGATGCATTAAAAAACTTAAGGCTTTTATCTTCTCTTAAGAAGATTTATGAAGACAATTTCTTTAACTCTTTTGATTACCTTAAACTTTATATCCGGATTTGCTCAGGACTTAAGAATTGTTTCGTATCCGGAACTGGAAAGAATCATCTCAGCCTCATCTCAAAAACCCACTTTAGTAAATTTATGGGCTACTTGGTGTAAGCCCTGTGTAGAAGAACTGCCTTATTTTATCTCTGCTCAGGAAAGATTTAAGGATGAAGTGGAATTTATTTTCGTCTCCCTCGATTTTATGTCGCAGACTCCCAAGGTTAAGGAGATGATTAAGAAGCTTTCGATGCATGGCACCATGATTCAGCTAAATGAACCTGGCGGCGATTGGATCGACAAAATGGATAACAACTGGTCAGGAGCAATTCCGTATACACTTTTATATCTTCCGAACGGCAAAAAATGGGAACATTATGATGCTTTCAGCAGTTTAGAAGATCTTACCTCATTTTTAAATACTCATCTTCCTAAATAAATCAATTACTTTAAAACATGAAAAAGACATTGCAATACGGCTCTGCCGCGATATTGACTGTTGTAATTTTAACTGCTGCTACCATAAATGGCTACAAGGTGGGCGACAAAGTAAAAGATTTTAAGCTTAAAAACATTGACGGCAAATTTATTTCCTTATCAGAATTTGATGATGCGAAAGGGTTCATCGTAATATTTACATGCAATCAATGCCCCTACGCAAAAGCTTATGAGAGCCGGGTGCTGGCACTTGATAGGATGTATAAAGAGAAGGGTTATCCCGTCATTGCGATAAATCCCAACGATCCTGTTGCAGTACCGGATGACTCGTTTGAAAGCATGGTTCAGAATGCCCGAAAAAAAGGTTTCACTTTTCCATATCTTATAGATGAAACCCAGCAGGTTGCCCGTCAGTTTGGTGCCGCCCGCACGCCCCATGTCTACGTGCTAAATAAAGCTACTGAGGGATATGAGGTGGCATATATCGGTGCAATAGATGACAACACTGAAGATGCCGGCAATGTGAAACATACCTACGTAGAAGATGCTGTGAATGCTTTGCTCAACGGAAAAAATGTCTCTGTGCCGGAAACCAAAGCGGTTGGTTGCACAATTAAGTGGAAAAAGTAATTTTTGAAAATTCTAAGACTGAAAAAAGCATCCTGTTACAGATGCTTTTTTTATACATGCAAACACAACCGTTGACTCAGCCTTAAAGATATTTCACGTAATAGAGACCGTGCTATTCCTACTCTATCTATAAATGCTTGTGTGAAAACATATTTCAACAAATCTGCAATCGATTTCCTCCAGAGATGACATGATCTTAGAACTTTCAGTTTGAAAGAAACAGGCTGTACCTTATCAACTTTATTAGAAGTTATCATTCGTAACGGCATATACTAAAAACCCAAAAATCTATGAAAACCATCCTGCTATTTGGGAGCACAGGATTGATTGGAGGAGAACTGCTTCGATTGCTTTTAGAGGATAGCAATGCGATGGTAAAAGCTTTTCTGCGACGACCAATAGTCATAACGAATATACCACCTCATTTTACTCAGCATGTAGTTGACTTTAATCGCATAGAAGAATGGAAGAACCTGCTTGCAGGAGACGAATTATACTGCTGTCTGGGTACTACCATCCGAAAGGCCGGATCAAGAGCAGCGTTCAGAGCAGTTGATTATGAGCTGGTGCTTCAGATTGCAAATAGGGCGTTGGTGAATGGAGTAAAAAAATTCATTGTCATTTCATCTCTTGGGGCAGATGCCGGCTCTTCAAATTTTTATCTTAGAACCAAAGGTGAAATGGAACGGGATGTTCAGCAATTGTTATTTCAAAAAATAAGAATATTGAGACCTTCCGTTTTAACAGGCAACCGTGATGAGTTCCGGCTTGGAGAAAAGGTAGGAATTGGAGTTGCGTCTGTACTTAGTCCGTTGATGGTGGGCAGGCTGAAGAAATACAAGCCCATCTCTGCAACTTCCGTTGCAAGGGCTATGATCACCCTTGCAGGCACTGAAGATGTGCAGGTAGTTTACGAGTCGGATGAATTGCAAATGATGGGCAAATAAAAAAGTCAGGAGGGCCAATGCGTTATTAGAAAGCAGCACACATAAAATAATATCATCCCTCAATTATTGAGCTTAAAGACGAAGCGGATAAGATCGTCTTTATAATTTGCACCAATGGGAATTTCTTTGCCATTTATTTCGACAAAATTTCCCACTATTGAATTAACTGTGCCGAGAGATACTATATAAGACTTATGCACTCTTATAAATTTGTTTTTCGGCAAAATTTCTTCAATCTTTTTCATCGTTTGATGAACAACTAACAATTTTTCTTTAGTAAATATTTTCAAGTAATCTTTCATTCCCTCTATATATGTGATATCAGCGTAATTGACTTTCACCAACTTGCTGTCTACTTTCAAAAAAATATAATCTTTAGGTTCTTCTTCATTGCCCTGTACCCTGCCCTGCTCAATAACTTTATCTACAGCTTTCAAGAAGCGCTCGAAGGAGATAGGCTTAAGCAGGTAGTCGGCCACATTTAATTCAAAACCCTCAATAGCATGGTTGGGATATGCCGTTGTTATTATTACTGCTGGTGGATTTTTTAAGGATTTCAAAAACGACAGTCCATCTATCACTGGCATTTGGATATCAAGAAAGAGGAGATCTACCCTTTCATTGTTAATAGATTGAAATGCGTCAAGGGCATTGCTGCATTTTTTTATTAGTTGAAGATTGGCCATTCGTTGCACATAGTTTTCAAGCACTTCCTGCGCAAGCGGTTCATCATCTACTATAATGCATTTGAGCATTTTTATGAGAGGTTTAATTCGAGGTCAACTTTATAAGAATTTTGCAGGGCAGCAATTTTAAGCTGATGCTTTTCAGGATATATCAGCTCAAGCCTTTTTTGCACGTTGTCTAATCCAATTCCACCCATTTCTTTCAGGAATGATCCATTTACAGGCACACTATTCAACACATTGAGCTGAAGTCTGCCATTGAGTACATTAAGCCGAACATCTACAAATCCCTTTTCCATCTGCGCATTAATGCCATGCTTGAAACTGTTTTCCACTATAGGAATGAGCAACAGCGGTTCAATCCTATAATCTTTCGGATTTCCCGTTAGGGAAAAATTGATAGATACATGTTCCCCATGACGGATGCGCTCCAGCTCAATGTAATTACTAATAAACTGAATCTCTCTTTCAAGGGCTACCCGGCCAGCGTTGCATTCATACAAAACATACCGCATCATATCACTTAGCTTCAACACCATGTCAGGGGTCTTTTCAGATTTTCTCAATGCCAGTGAATAAATATTATTAAGGGTATTGAAAAGGAAATGCGGGTTGATCTGTGCCTTCAATGCATTCAGTTCAAGGGTAAGATTGTCGCGCTGCAATTGCAGCAAGCGTGTTTGAGTTGACCGAACCTGTCCAGCATATTTGATCGAATAGGTAATCACAAGTGTAAAGAATCCTTCAAATATGTCGTAACGCGCATTTAACTGAGAGATGTAATCACTTAAGCCTACCGACGAAACTGACTCAGGAATTAATGTAAGCAATGTGTAATTCACTACGGAATAAGTAAATATCAGACCTATAGTAGCTATCGCATATAATAGGTAATGCCTGCTGTTCAAAAGACGAGGCACCAGGATATAGAGGTGGAAGTACATCATAGGAATTTGTGTAGCAGCATACACCAGCATAAACAAAAGCTCACCGTAACCGAAACCATATAAGGAGACGATGTCGTAGAAGGTGCGGAACAGCCAGAAAAGCCAGAATCCAATATGCATTAGAAGCCTGCTCACCTTAGGATTTTTTATTCTGCTGCTAATGCCCTGAAGGAAAACTGGCGGGGTAATGTTCATGGATGAGGAAAGTATGGTACTATGCCGAAAAGAGGCAAACTTATAGACAAATAGTTTGCTTTCTTCGACAAAAAGCCTCAGGTGGTGGCGAGATAAAATGATTGTCAGATATTTCTATTTCATTACATGCACAACAATAACCATCCCCCCCTCATTGAATTAAATGGCTTCTGGTAATTACTAAAAATCTTTTGCGCGCGAAAATGGGACAAAGCATCATTTATTTACCTGGCTCATCATCTTATTCAATATTATCATAGCTGTTTTTTCAGAGGCACCCGCCCCACCTATTTTTTCTTTCAGCTCAATATATCCAGCTTTTACAGATGCTCTTCTCTCTTCATCTGTCAGCAATTCCTGCAATTCATTTTTCAAATTTGCTTCAGTAAAATCATTTTGTATCAGCTCTTTTACCAGCGGCCGATCGACGATCAGGTTCACGAGTGAGATATATTTCACATTCACTAATTTTTTACCAATCCAGAAGGAGATAAGGCTTCCTTTGTAACAAACCACTTGAGGCACATTAAAGAGCCCTGTTTCGAGTGTCGCAGTACCGGAGGTAACTACCGCAGCAACAGATTGTGATAGCAATGCGTATGTTTGGTTGAAGACAATATCACATTTTCTTTCACCTATCAAATTGCTATAAAACAGCTTATCAATTGAGTTCACCGCTGCAATCGCAAATCGATGCCCCGGGAATGCATCTCTTACTGAAAGCATGACGGGAAGCATTTTTGAGATCTCCTGCTTTCTTGAGCCGGGTAGTAACGCAATCACCGGCTTGTCGTCATCAAAAGTTATCCTGGCATTCTTGAAATTTTCCACTGCATCCATCAGGGGATGTCCGACATATTCTACAGGATATTCCCATTTCAAATAAAAATCCTTTTCAAAGGGAAGAATCACAAACATAAGGTCAACATCCCTCTTTATCTTTTTTACACGTGAAGCTTTCCAGGCCCATAATTGTGGCGAGATATAGTAAAAAACTTTAAATCCTTTTTGTTTTGCAAATTCGGCAATACGAAGGTTAAAACCGGGATAGTCTACCAGAATGATGGCATCAGGTTTCCAGCTTAGAATATCCTTTTTTACCTGATCAATATATGCTAATATTTTATCTATATTGTTCATCACCTCAAAAAAACCCATGAATGCAGTATTCCGGTAATGTTCAAGCAACGATACTCCCTGATGTTGCATAAGATCACCGCCCAGTCCACGAAAGACAGCATCCGGCCGTTTTAGAGTTAACTCTTTAACCAGGTTAGCTGCATGCAGATCTCCTGATGCTTCGCCCGCAATGATGTAAAAACGCATCAGAAAAATTTGAAGAGGACGATGAAGATGCCATAAAAAATTGTTGCCCCTACCACACCCTTTGCATTTTCATACCGGTGGCTCCAGAGGTTGAGAAAAAACACAGGAAGGTTTAAAATGATGGCGAGGCTCAGTGCGGCAGACATTTTGGAGGTGTCGAAAAGCTGCTTCCAATATTGTTGAAAATTTATCTCATCAGAGAAGGCAAAAACATAAAAAAGTACGAAACCAACCATTGGAAATATCAGGCCGAGAAAAGCACCAAAATATCTGTTGTCTCTTCCATTCGAAAACCTTTTTCTGTCCTCCATTTCAACCGCCGATTATTTTGTTGATGTGAGGAATGGCATGATGTGCAGTAAGATCGAACTGCACCGGAACTACCGAGGCGAATCCATTTGCCAGAGCCCACTCATCAGTATCGTCACCGGCATCTTTATTAACGAAATTGCCCGTGAGCCAATAATATTTTTTACCACGAGGATCGACCCTCTCTGCAAATTCTTCCTCCCATTTGGCAACCGCCTGCCTGCATACTTTTATCCCTCTATATTCTGTTTCCCGGAAATCGGGGATATTTACATTCAATAAAGTATTTTTAGGAAGTCCATTCCTCAAAACCTCCGGTGTGATCTCTCGTACTACCCTTCTGGGCAACGTCATATCTGCTTCAAAGGAATAGTTCAGGAATGAAAACCCGATGGCATCTATGCCTTCAATTGCAGCCTCCATAGCTGCCGACATCGTTCCCGAATAGATCACATTGATGGAAGAATTCGAGCCATGATTTATGCCGGAGACACATAGATGGGGTTTGCCTTTAATGATTTTATCAACCGCAAGCTTTACACAATCTACAGGAGTACCTGTGCACTGATACGATTCTACATCATCAAACATCTGAACATGCTCAAGCCTTAGGGGCTGATCAATGGTGATGGCATGGCCCATACCAGACTGAGGACTGTCTGGTGCAACAACGATCACTGTTCCTAACCGCCGCATCTCCTCAACCAGCGTTCGTATGCCCGGAGATGTGATGCCATCATCGTTGGTAACAAGAATTGTAGGCTTTGATCTCTTTTTTTTGGCAGCCATAGTCAAAAAGCGGAGCAAAAGTAGATAATAAAGTGGTGGCTGTATTTTGATGAAGCGGGAACTATGAGAATCGGTGTGAGAATATAAATTACGACTATCTTTGTAACAAACATTTTTTTTTCCATGATGGAAATGAAAATTAAAAATAAGGGTCAGGCCACGCTTTTCCACTCTAAGCGATTAGAAATATTTACCAAGACAACGCCGCAAGTCATCTATAGCATGTATGTTCCACTTATCATCGCCATGCTTTCCTATAGCTTTTTTACATTGCATGTTGAGTGGTATACGGTATTGGGCTATTATGCAGGTGGGATGTTTTTCTGGACATTTTTTGAATACCTGATACACCGGTTTATTTTTCATCATCATTCAGAAGATCCGCAGATGCAGAAGTTCATGTATACTGCTCATGGCGTTCATCACGAATTTCCACGTGATAAGGAACGGCTGTTTATGCCTCCTGTCCCTTCGCTGATTCTTGCATCTCTTCTTTTCTCAGCATTCTATTTTATCTTGCCAGTGAATGCATTTATGTTTTTCCCGGGATTTTTAACCGGCTATCTGATCTATGGCTCTATGCATTATGCGATTCACGCCATGGCCCCGCCATTAAAATTTATGAAAGCATGGTGGCGCTACCACCATCTTCACCATTATAAATCACCTGAGAAGGGCTTTGGTGTTTCTTCACCAATGTGGGATCATATATTTGGAACCGTTCCCTCCTATAAAGGGAAATTCGACAATCCTGAGGAAGGGTAAGCAGAGGAAATTTTTAGGTGCTGCTCTGCGGCTCTTCCCGTTTCAATCCAAACTTTTCCATCTTATTATAAAGATGGCTTCTCTGTAAATCAATCTCATCGGCGGTTTTAGAGACATTCCAACTGTTCAGGCGCAGCTTAAATTCAATGTATTGCTTTTCCATATGATCACGGAATTCCATGAAGTTGTTCATGCGGTTGAAGAGTGATTCCAAAGGATCCTTGGTAGCATTGGCTACAGCAAACGCAAGCACCTCATGTTCTGTGATCTTATTTTCGCTAAGAATTACCAGTCGTTCCATCACATTATGCAACTCACGAATGTTACCCGTCCAGTTGATGTTCTGCAACTCCAGTATTGCCTTTGGCGTAACTGTTTTTCGCGGAACGCCATAGTCTTCGCATATCTCCTGCACAAATTTTTCGGCAAGAAGAGGGATGTCATCTTTTCGATCGTTAAGTGATGGCACGTGAATGATGATCACACTGAGGCGATGATAAAGATCCATCCTGAAATTGCCGCGGTCTATCTCCCTGCTTAGATCTTTATTGGTAGCTGCGATCACGCGTACATCTACCATAATCTCCTTTTCCCCACCGACCCGGGTAATTTTATTTTCCTGCAAGGCTCTCAACACCTTTGCCTGGGCGCTAAGACTCATGTCTCCGATCTCATCGAGAAAAATAGTCCCATTGATCGCTGATTCAAATTTCCCTATACGCTGTTTGATGGCTGAGGTAAACGCTCCCTTTTCATGGCCAAAGAGTTCACTCTCTATCAACTCGGCAGGAATGGCCGCGCAATTCACCTCTATAAGCGGCCCGTTGGCGCGGTTGCTCTTTTCATGTATCCAGCGGGCTACGAGCTCCTTGCCTGTCCCATTGTCGCCTGTTATAAGTACACGTGCATCAGTTGGTGCAACCTTATCAATTTTTTCTTTAATTTTTTCAACTGCCGGAGATTGACCAAGTATCTCTCTTGTTTTTGAAACACGTCGCTTCAGCACTTTTGTTTCGGTAACGAGCGAGGCCTTTTCGAGGGCATTTCGCAGTGAGATCAGCAGCCGGTTGAGATCCATGGGTTTGGCCACAAAGTCATATGCGCCTTTTTTTACTGCTTCCACTGCGGTGTCAATTGTTCCATGGCCTGAGACCATGATCACCGGTATCTCTGTGCTCATCTGCTGAATTTTATCGAGCACCTCCATACCGTCCATTTTTGGCATTTTTATATCTAACAGAATGGCATCGTAAGATTTTTCCTTTATCATTGTCAGGCCTTCAATACCATCATTCGCCTCCTCTACCTTATAACCCTCATACTCCAATATTTCGCGCAAGGTCCGCCGAATGCTTTTCTCATCATCAATGATTAATATATTTGCCATGTAAGCGGTGATTTTTTAAGAGAGATCAAAGGTAAAAATTCCGGCTCACTCATGAGAGGAATATAGTAAACACGGGAGTTTTATTGACTCATTTTCAAAACATCGCATTTACTTTCAACTCTTTCTTTTATAAGCAGTCCATTCTTATAGAGCTGTGTTTTCATCAAGTTTCCATCTTCGCTGTATATTTTCCAGTCACCTGATTTTTTACCTGATGTATAATTACCCTCTGCACTCAGCAATCCTGATTCATAATATTCTCTCCAGGAACCATCTTCAAGATTATTAAAATAATTGCCCTCTGCTTTGATCTTACCACTCTCGGAATAGCTCTTTGAAGGACCTGCAATGGTTCCGTATCGATAGGTATATGTAATGAGCATTTTTCCATTAGGGTAATACCAGCGATTGATGCTGTCGCGTTGCCCGTTCTTCCAGATCCCTTCTTCCTGAAGTTTGCCTTCTTGTGTGAATACGCGTCGCCAGCCATTCAACTTTCCATTTTCATAAACTTCCTCTAACTTCAGGATGCCCCCTGAATATTCATGCAGAATTCCCTCGAGTGCACCATTTTGGGAATACTGTTCTCTTTGCAATGAACCGTTGGTTTCAAACGTCAGTAGTATTCCGTTCGATACATCTGAATGAAACTCCTCTACGCGGTTAAGTGTACCATTCTCATTATAAGTTCGCCATATACCCTCCTTCTTTCCATTCAGCAATGTACCTGCCTTGTATAGCCTGTTTGAGATTCTATTATAAATTTTTAGCTCTTCACGATTATATGCATGCTCATGGTGTATTGATACGGTGTCGTAGCCTAGCCTTCGCACCTGTGCAGGCTCCTGCGAAAATAGCTGCACAGGTATATTTAGTAACATAACGATCAGTAGCTTTTTCATTTTTATTATAAATTATTTCAAAATGCTATTGAACTACCAAAAAATAAGGAGGCTGAAGTTGTTTCTTTTGGAAGAAAGAATGCAGATACATTTTCAGACCCGGCTTCAAAAAATATTCTATTTCTGAATGTTCCACTCAACCTGATTCCGGTTCGAAACTGATCTGTACCCCCATAGGAAAGTGAGGTTGCAAGCTTAAAAGAAGGCGAGAAGGAAAATTGCGGCTGCAAGGTGACCAAAGGCATCAAGTCAGGATAGGGACAATAGCTTACGGCTGCTGTAATAAGCCATCTTTCACTCACAGAATAAATGCAGGCAAGGGAAAATCTTACTGGCAGCACAGTGCGGAATGGGATATTATTATTATGGGCCCCCGTGATATGAATTAATGAATCACCGTTAAAAGGAAGCAACGTGGTGTCTGTTGAATTGAATAAATCATTCACCTCAAAACCCTCATAATGGAGTGTGCTGTCAGCGGAATAAAGTGTTGATCTTTTGCTCCAGTTGATAAAGCCAAAATCATTTACAAACAATAGCACCCTTAATGAGGAGCTTCCTGGCAGGTAAGCGAGAGTAGCGTCTGCTGAGCCCCCCACACCATTTACTGTGAAAAGGTTGTTATTTGAAGTATCTGAAACAGAGTATTCGAAATTATAGTCCGCATCAATAAAGGAGCCGTATTGCTCAGTGAATAATGTGCCGCGATCTATTTTTAGCGAAGAGCCCGACCGCGCGGCAATAACCGATAGGCCAATACCCGCTTCCCAATCATGGTTAAGAAATGCAAATTTTTTCTGCATCCCTAAGCGCATTTGATGGTAACGATAACTCAAATTTTTAGTAGCGCTGAAATCGGCGGTTGCTCCTGCAAAACCGGCATTTCCGAAAAATACTACCTTGAAAAGATCACCTGTAAATTTTGCCTCATTGATACTTGCCGTTCTTAGAGTGAAAGTAATGAATGCCGGGCTGTTGAAAAGAAAACGATCTCGTTCAAAACGGTAAAATAATTCAGCAGAGGAAACAAGCTCAAATGCATTGACTGACTTCAACCCATTGGCTACCTCCCTTTTCTTTTCATCATCAATAAAATCATTCTTAAACACTGCGAGTGCGAATGGAATATTTACTGCGTTAGAAGAAAAACGTGCATAGGATTTTAATCCTGCTTCCTTTATCGAATGACTTTTACTGCGTTGTATTATCAGTTCACTTCCGTTATTAAAATCTAAAATATTCCAGTCTTTTATATGCTTGTTAAATGATATCAGCGAATCGCCAACAGATGAGGGCTGCAAGGAGAGCCCCTCCTGTGCAAGACAAAAGAGCGTTTGAAGTATCCACCCAATGAGAATCAGGAATTTCAGAATGTGCATGAGTACTTAAAATCCGGAATAATAAATAAAAGATCCCGTAAGCTTTATATCGAGAAGGTTATTATTATAGATTTTAAGGTACGTACATGGTGGCGTAGGAGTTGTGTTAAATTTTGATCGGACAATTACGTTTTTAGAGCTCCGAAGTCGGTTCATTTTATTTTCATCAATATCAAAAGTGAGCATGGTATTAGATTTCTCTGACACCAAACAAGCATCGTTCAAAAGTGCAGCAGCAATATTATTGGTTGATGTGAATAGTGAATCCAAAAAATTCATTTGATCGTCGTAAAAATATAATTGAAAGGATGCGCTGAAAGGAAATCCGTTGTCAGCAATTATATTGAATGTACCTTCTTTAATGAGCGGATCCCCCTCTTCCGGGCTTCCAAGCGAAAAATCAAAAGTATCCTGAAGTACCAGATCATTGGCAATGAATGATAGGGGTACAGAAAGGTTGAGGTTAACAGAGAGAGTGCTGGTATCATATGCGAAATCCTGGTAATTTGAAATATTCCCGAATGGATTAATGACTATGTCGAGTGAATAAAGAAGCTGGTCAGGAAAATTTTCAATCAATGTTTTGAAATTGGAATTAGAATTATTGAGCTCAAATGTAGTATACGAAGGGGTGAATGGATAATATGCAGCAGGGTCGATATTCAACGGTGCATTAAGTAAATCCCAGGTTAGTGCGACAGTATTGCTGGTTAGAGTATTCATTGAAGTGAGATCGTGCAAACTAATCTGGCCAGAAACTCCTATGCCGTTTACAATGGAAAAGGTGACGTCTGCCTGTTCTAATCCAAGGGTTCCACTTACAACATTTTTAAATACCTCAAATGGAGTTTGTGAAGGCTCTATAGTCAATATTTGTTGTCCAAGATATCCGTGAACATATTCCGGAACAATGTTCTGCAAAGTGTAATTGATGTTGACGCTGTCCTCCTTTGAAATTGTTACCAGCTCTCCCGTGGAATCAATGCTGACAACCAGGTGTGTGGAATAGGTGTTGTACTCAGCTCCGGAAAGGCCTGTAAGGTTAAATGAGTAACCCGTCAGGTCAAATGTTTTGGTAAGGTCGCTGGTTCCTCCTGCCGGTGCAGCTGGCAAATCCTCACTTACGAAAATGGTGTTGCCAAATGCATCAATCGCAGATGGCAGGCTGAATTCAAGATGTGATTGTTGTGGAATGGTGCTTTTAAGATTGACCAATAGAGTACCGGATTTTATGCGAAGCTCATCAAGCTGAGCACCACCGCTCAGATTATATTTTGTCTCCTGATCCTGCTCAATTATATTTTGCGCAGGAAAAACTGCGGTGGCCGTATTTACCACAAGATCATGTGCTGTCAGCGTTATGATTATTGAGTTGCTTGTATCTATAAGAACATTTCCTCCGGGGCTGTCTAAGTCAAGGATAGTGGCTATGAGCGTTCCCTCCACATGCTTTCCGCTCAGGTCAATTGTCTTCACCTGAGTTTGCTGAGGTAATAAATTGACGAAAGTATCTTGCGTTAAAATCTGTTGATCTATTTTATTTCTCACCTGAAAAACCATATTTGAGATCACTATGGGCAGCTCATTCTTCAAAGTCAGATCTATAAACCCAGACTCAAGGTCGGCCGATTGAAAAAATTCTGTAGCATTGATCTCATTGTCACCAGTTGCGATGTTGATGATCTCGGGAATAGGAAAGGTGCTGCCATTTGCAGCAATAATGAAAATCCCCACTATACCGAGCTGCTGGCACATCTGGCCAAGAGAAAGGGGATATATGATTGACTGGTTTGCGAGGTTGAGATTTTGTAAAGAGAAACTCGCTGTCAGTGTAGTATCTGGAATATTAATGACCTGATCAGTGAGCGAAAAGTCAAACAGTGGATTTGAAAAAACAAGTGAGATGGAACTGTCATTGTTTGTGACTATCAATGAGTCTGTAAGCAGGTCGTCTATAGAAAGAGATGATTGCAGCAGAGGTGCTAAAATATTTGTGTCCCACGCCGGATGGGTTTCAAGTCCTTTTTTGCACGAGAGAGTGCATACAACAAGCAATAAACAGGTACAGGTTTTTATCATGGAAAAACGAAATCTCATTTTCTGGCAAGCTGCTCTAATAATAGCTATGTGAAATTACTTCATCTGATGTTAATCGCCATAGCTTTAAATAATGACCTGTCGTGGTCTATATAGTGGATAGCAATTACCCCCTTTCAATAATTTTTAGCTTTACCTGCACTTCCACAACTAAAGTTTGAAGCAACAATCACTGAAAGATAAGGTTGTAGTGATTACCGGCGCCTCCTCCGGCATTGGAAAGGCATGTGCAATATCATTTGCAGGACAAGGCGCCAAGGTGATGCTTGCCGCCCGCGACGAGATAAAGCTTTCCCTGACTGTGAATGAAATAACAAGCAAAGGTGGCATTGCAGCAGCATGCCGAACTGATGTAAGCTGTGAGGCGGATTGCCGGCAATTAATCAGTGCTGCGATCAGCCAATTTGGGTCAGTGCATGTGCTTATCAACAACGCGGGTATTTCTATGCGTGCACTTTTCGCTGATGTGGATTTAAAGGTGCTCCGGCAGGTTATGGACATTAACTTTTGGGGAACTGTTTATTGTACCAAATATGCTATGCCGGAACTGCTTAAAAACCAGGGCAGCGTAGTTGGAATTTCTTCTATTGCCGGTTATAAAGGACTGCCCGGACGAACCGGATATTCTTCTGCAAAATTTGCGATGAATGGATTTTTTGAGGCACTGAGGATTGAAAACTTAAAGACGAATCTTCATGTAATGATTGTCTGTCCGGGATACACCGCATCAAACATCCGGAATACCGCATTGAATAAAGATGGGAGACCTCAAGGAGAATCGCCCTTTGATGAGCGGAAACTTATGCCAGCAGAAAAAGTTGCCGAGTATATTGTTCGTGGCATAATGAAACGCCAAAGAACCATCGTACTTACAGACCAGGGGAAATTGACCATCTTAGTAAATAAATTCTTTCCAACCTTTATAGATCGCATGGTATATAATGTAGTGTCAAAGGAAAAGAACTCACCTTTCACTTGATGGATCAAAACGTTGTGCTAAAGAAATTATATCTGCCTGTCCTGCATTCCTTTGCAGCAATTGATCATTATTGTTTAATCTATTTTAATATTTAGGAATCACCCT
>JACCZV010000238.1 GCA_013695775.1 Chitinophagales bacterium
ATCATCAGGAAGCTAATTGAAAGAGGCATTGTTAAAACTGTTAAATCCGCTAAAAAGCTTGTCGACAGAAAGGAACCGGTCATATGGGATATTCTGGAGAATATTTTAAAAGGACATCCTGTAATGCTCAACCGAGCCCCAACACTGCACCGTCTTTCTATTCAGGCATTTCAACCTAAGCTGATTGAAGGCAAAGCGATCCATCTTCATCCTTTGGTATGCGGAGCGTTTAATGCCGATTTTGACGGTGATCAGATGGCAGTGCATGTGCCTCTTAGCAATGCAGCCGTGCTGGAAGCACAACTGCTCATGCTTTCATCCCATAATATTTTAAATCCACAAAATGGATCTCCCATCACGCTTCCATCGCAGGACATGGTGCTGGGATTATATTACACTACAAAAGGCAGAAAGAGTGAGGGCACCAATAAAGTTAAAGGGGAGGGAAAAGCCTTTTATTCGGCTGAAGAGGTAATCATCGCTTATAATGAGGGAAAAGTTGATCTGCATGCCTATATCAGGGTGAAGGTGAAGCTTCGTGAAAATGATGCCTTTGAAGAAAAATTGCTTGAAACGACAGTGGGCCGAGTGATCTTTAATCAGATGGTTCCTGAAGAGGCAGGCTTCCTGAATGTGCTTTTAACAAAAAAAGCGCTTCGCGAAGTGATTGGTGACATCATCAAGTTCACTGATGTTCCCCGCACCGCGCGGTTCCTCGACGATATCAAACAATTAGGATTTAATATGGCTTTTAAGGGAGGCTTGTCCTTTAATCTCTCTGACCTTCTTATTCCTGATAATAAACAGGAAATGTTGAATTCCGCTCAAGGAGAAGTAGATGAGATCACCTCGAATTATAATATGGGTTTCATCACCAATAATGAGCGCTATAATCAGGTTATTGATATATGGACCCGTGTAAACAACAGGATTTCCGAAACACTGAATAAGATGCTTGAGCTTGATAAGCAGGGCTTCAATTCAGTTTATATGATGTTGCATTCGGGCGCTCGTGGTTCCAAAGAGCAGGTTCGACAGCTTGGCGGTATCCGCGGACTAATGCAAAAGCCGAGAAAGTCTGGCAGCTCAGGTGGGGAATTAATTGAAAATCCTATTCTTGCCAATCTGAAGGAGGGGTTGAGTGTATTAGAATATTTCATCTCAACCCACGGTGCACGTAAAGGTTTGGCTGACACAGCGCTAAAAACCGCAGATGCTGGCTATCTCACTCGTCGTTTAGTGGATGTAGCTCAGGACGTGGTTATTACTGAAGAGGATTGCGGAACATTAAGAGGAATACCCATTGCAGCTCTTAAAGACAATGATGAGGTGGTGGAACCGCTTTATGACCGGATCATTGGCCGTGTAAGTCTATATAATATTATAGATCCTATCACCGATCAGTTGATTGTAAAGGCAGGGGAGGAGATAGATGAAGATGTAGCCACTCTGGTCGAGAATACCGCAATTGAAACTGTCGAGATCCGTTCGGTTTTAACATGTGAATCACGTAAAGGGGTTTGTGTTAAATGCTATGGCCGCAACCTGGCTACAGGCAGGCGGACTGAAAAAGGTGATTCTGTCGGCATCATCGCTGCTCAATCTATTGGTGAGCCTGGTACACAGCTTACCCTGCGAACATTTCATACAGGTGGTGCCGCATCAGGCATGGCTACTGAATCAGAGCTGAAGGCCAAGTTTGAAGGAGTGGTGAAATTCGAAGATGTAAGAACAGCCATGTTCACAAATGGAGCTAAGGAAAAAGTTACGGTAACCATCGGTCGTGCAGGTGAGATTCGTATCGAAGATCCTAAATCTGATAGGGTTTTGATCTCGAATCACATTCCATATGGATCGTTTCTAATTGTAAAAGACGGTGACAGGGTGAGCAAAGGCCAAACTCTCTGCACCTGGGATCCCTACAATGCTGTTATACTCTCGGAACTAAAAGGAGTTATAGAGTTTGAAAACATCATAGAAGGCATCACCTTCCGTGAAGAGATGGATGAACAGACGGGGCATAAAGAAAAGGTGATCATCGAAACACGTGATAAAACTAAAATTCCTACCATACAAGTGGCAGGGAAAAATAAAGAGCATAAATCGTATAATATCCCCGTTGGCGCACACATCAATGTAGAAGAAGGCGAAGATGTAGAGTCCGGGATGATTCTGGTAAAAATTCCCAGAACCCTTGCAAAGCTGCGCGGAGATATCACAGGGGGCTTGCCGCGAGTAACGGAATTGTTTGAAGCGAGAAATCCGTCTAACCCGGCGGTAGTGAGTGAAATTGATGGGGTGGTTTCTTTCGGCACGGTAAAGCGAGGTAACCGGGAAGTGATCATTGAATCTCGTGATGGAGACCAACGGAAATATTTGGTGCCGCTATCTAAGCTGTTCCTTATTGCCGAAGGCGATTATATTCGTGCAGGTCAACCACTTTCTGAAGGCGCAATTACACCAAATGACATTCTTGCCATCAAAGGTCCCAATGCTGTTCAGGAATATATGGTGAATGAAATACAGGAGGTATATCGCCTGCAGGGGGTGAAGATAAATGACAAGCACATTGAAACGATTGTAAGGCAGATGATGCGGAAGGTACACATCGAAGATCCCGGAGATACGAAGTTTCTGGAGGGTGAAGGAGTAGATAAATTTGAATTCCTGATAGAAAACGAAAACACATTTGACAAGAAGGTGATCACCGAGGCAGGAGACTCACAAGTGTTGAAAGTTGGGCAGATCGTAACGCTTCGCCAGATACGTGAGGAGAATTCAATGCTTAAGAGGCAGGATAAGCCTATTGTTCAATTTCGCGATGCAATGCCCGCAACCTCCAGTCCTTTGCTGATGGGAATCACGAGAGCCTCTTTGGGAACCAGCAGTTGGATATCGGCCGCCTCGTTCCAGGAAACAACCAAGGTGCTTAGCTCGGCATCAATAAATGCGAAGGTAGATGCTCTCGCCGGTTTAAAGGAAAATGTCATCATAGGCCATCTCATTCCAGCAGGAACCGGAATGCGGGACTATGAAAACCTTGTAGTCGGGTCGCAGGAGGAATATGATAAATTGGTAGCTTCAAAGCGCGAATTGATGGGGGAGGTGCCTAGCCTTGAAGAATGATTTAATAGGATAAAAGGATTATAGCCGCTTCAATCATGGGGCGGCTTTTTTATTATTTTTTCTTCGATTATATGGGTGAACCAGCGGGTCTTTTTATTTTAACTTTGCGCACACGTTAAAAATTTAGGGAAGGTTATCATGGATCAAAAAGATAAGGCTCCGCAGAATCAAATCAATATAGAGTTAAGTGAGGAGACGGCTGATGGAATCTATAGCAACCTGGCAATCATTCAGCACTCTAATCAGGAATTTGTTGTAGACTTTATTAAAGTTATGCCAGGCGTTCCCAAAGCAAAGGTAAAAGCGCGTGTAGTACTTACCCCCCAGCATACAAAGCGTTTCATGCGTGCGCTGGCAGACAACCTTCGAAAATTTGAATCTATGTACGGTGAAATTCAGGAAGCCGAAGATATTAAGATGCCGATGGCCTTTGGAGGCCCGACGGGACAAGCTTGACGACTGATACGCAGTTGAAATGGTGGCAATCTTACGCCGTCAATTTTAAAATTCTGTTCTACATTATTAAGCATAGTGCAAGCAAATTGAATTCGCCACTTTACTCCGGCCTTATTAGAGTGTAAAGAGCCACTTTATAATATGCAACTATAATCCTCGTTCGTCGTTAATAATCACAATTGTAAAGAGAGAAATAGATTATACAGCTCAACGATGATGGCCCTGTGGATAATGGCGCCAGTCTTTTAAACAATTTTGCCCTACCTTTACCATCACAATACAACTAAAAACTCCCACTTGTCAGCAGCAAAAATAAGCTTTCAGCCCTCTACTACTGATCGGTTTTATACGGAATTGAAATCAAAAGTGAACAGCTACTTCAGCGAACGCAGGCTTTCTCCGCATGCGAATTTCCAGATGGTTCTTAAAACAGTGCTGCTCTTCTCACTGACTTTTGCATCATACGGTCTTATTATCGCAGATTTTCTGCCTCTATGGGCTATGTTTTTGTTGTGTATTGTAATGGGTGTTGGAATTGCAGGTCTTGGCTTTTCTGTAGCACATGATAGCATTCACGGTGCGTATTCATCAAATCCAAAAGTGAATTATCTGCTGGGCCTTACTATGAATATTATTGGTGGAAACCGATATGTATGGAGCATCACCCATAATGTTGTCCATCACACCTACACCAATATTCACGAATACGATGAGGACCTTGAATTAGCTCCCTTCATCAGGTTGTCAAAACACAAAGAGCACAAAGCCATTCACAGATACCAGCATGTGCTGGCATTTATCGCCTACTCCTTTGCAACGTTTTTTTGGGTTTTCTTTAAGGATTACAAAAAGGTGTTTCAAAAAGATATTGGTCCATACAAGAATAAGAAACACCCGGTTTCGGAGATGATCATGCTCTTTCTTTTTAAAGCCGTCTATTATAGTTACACCATACTGATACCCTGGTTTGTGATGAGCATTACCTGGTGGCAATTTCTCATTGGGTTTTTCACAGTGCATGTGGTAGCAGGAATTATTCTCGGAATCATATTCCAGCTTGCTCATACTGTGGAAGGAACGGATCATGTGAAAAATGATGGTGAAGGTGTAATTGAAGATTCATGGGCAATACATCAGATGCGCACTACCAGCAATTTCGCAATGAATAACAAGATCATCAATTGGTATGTAGGCGGATTAAATTTCCAGGTAGAACATCATCTCTTCCCAAGAGTGTGCAGCATTCATTACCCTGCCATCAGCAAAATTCTCCAAACAACTGCGGCACAATACAATGTGCCATATCATTATCATGAAAACTTCTCCGATGCCGTTAGATCTCACTACCGGTACCTGAAGCATTTGGGAAGCAACAGTTGATCATTTATTTTTTAAATGATCTTATACGATGGGGATGCAGTGAGATAAACTGTTTCCAGCCGGAGATTTTTAAAGTATTGTTCACAATCGTTTTATTTTGGAAATGATGGCATATGGCCGCTCCAAGAGCATCCGTAGCATCTGGCAATAAATGTTTGTGGTCGAATTCAAGCAACTGCGAAAGTATGGCTGCAACCTGCTCTTTCGAGGCGTTTCCATTGCCGGTGATAGATTGTTTTATTTTTCTTGGAGAGTATTCAAAAACCGGCAGACCTTCAGACAGAGCAACTGTTATTGCTACGCCCTGAGCACGACCCAGTTTCAACATCGACTGCACGTTCTTGCCAAAAAATGGAGATTCGATGGCCATAGCTGTGGGCTTAAACTCGCTGATGATTTCCTTAATCTGTCCGAAAATCCTTTTAAGCTTGGCATAATGATCTAACCCTTTATCCATGTGCACCACATTAATTTCTATCAGCTTCATTGCTTTGCCGCTAATTTCTACTACGCTATAGCCCAGAATATTGGTGCCAGGATCGATGCCAAGGATCACATCACACCTTAATTCATTATCTATTCTCTTATTTTTGATAATATCTTTCAATATATGTCTAGAGCATCTCTAATGCCGTCGCAAGGTAAACCCCTCTTGATAAATTACTAAAAATACCATAACAGATTACTCACAACGTCATGGGTATAAAACTTTCTATTTAATTAAGCGTTGTTGACCTCACTATTATTGCTGCGGTCATTAAGTAATGCATATAAATTTCAGTCATGCTTATTGGTACGTTTTTTACTTAACAGGAATAGTGAACAAGGTTATAGCTTCCCGATGTTAAAAAAATCTGCTGCAATCTTAACCCTCTTTTTTATCAACGCATCGTTGAATAACGTAAAGGGACAGGGAGAATGTATCGTGCGTAACACCGCTTTCGGGATAGGAGAAAAGATCACTTATAAAGTTGCTTATAATCTAAACTCTTTATGGCTCAACGCCGGAGAGGTGTCTTTTACCGTGAATGAGGGCTTCTATAACAATACACCCTGCTATCATATGATTGGCTCTGGCAGCACTTACCGTTCATATGATTGGTTCTACAAAGTAAGAGACACTTATGAAAGTTATATTGACATGCAAACGCTGCAGCCGCTGCGTTTTATCAGAAATGTTTATGAAGGCGGATATACCGTCAATCAAAATGTAGTATTTAAGCACAGTGAGAATAAAGCAGTTTCTACACATGGATCATATACTATTCCAGACTGCACACAAGATGTGCTGTCTGCAATTTATTATGCAAGAAATATAGATTTTGCAATGTATCGCAAATACGATACGATACCAATTACGCTGTTTCTCGACGATGAAGTTTATCCCGTTTACATAAAATATCTCGGTAAAGAAACGCTCTCGACAAGGCGTGGAAAATACAACTGCATCAAATTTGCACCTCTTTTAATTGAGGGTACTATTTTCAAAGGCGGAGAAAAAATGACGGTATGGGTAACCGATGATAACAACAAAATTCCTGTTCGTGTTGAGTCACCTATAATCATTGGTTCTATCGCCGCCGAACTATATAAGTATTCAGGCCTCCGAAACCCCCTTACTGCGAAAGTGGATTAATTGAAAGGGTTAAACAGAATGCTGCGAGTATCCCAACTGACCGCGGTGTGTTCTTCTTATCCAGGGATTTATCGTTAGCGCTTCCTTGCAGATCTCCTAATCATTTATCGCATCGCCACACAGTGTAACCTTTCGATATTTTTGCGTTATACTTAAAACTTATAAATAACAATGAAGGCAAATGTTATCCAGAGCTTGATCGCCGTCATGGCCATTTCAATAATTTTCTTGTCATGTAAAAAGGACGGATGGCATTGCAAAAATGGCAAAGGCTCAATTCAAACCGAAATCCGAAACATCAGTGGATTTACCGCAATAAAAAATGAATCAGAAGCTGAGCTGTATATCACCCAGGGTCAGACTTACGAGGTGAGGGTAGAAGCGCAGGAAAATCTTCTTGAAGAGATTGTTGCTGAAACAAAAGGGGATGAGCTGCAGATTTATTCACAGCACTGCCTTAACAATCATGATCCAATAAAGGTATATGTAACATTACCTGTGCTTTCAAGAGTGATAATAGATGGCTCCGGTTTCGCGGTTAATACCAATAAGATTACGGGAAATTCTCTAAGCCTCACTGTTTCAGGGTCGGGTTACTACCAGTCGATGGATAGTATTATTGTTACCGATGTTGATATGAGCATAAGTGGATCGGGTAAAATAGATTTCCTCGGTGAAGCACTTACAACCACTACCGTTGTTTCCGGTTCCGGAAACATCACGCTAAACGGCCCAGAATTAGTTTCCGATTCCCTGCAGGGAAGCACGCTCAACTTAACCATCAGTGGCTCAGGAAGCATCCTTGGGTTTAATTATCCTGTTCAAAACTGTCATTTTACTATCAGCGGGTCAGGCCATGGCGAAGTGAATGTGAGCACATTACTTGACGGAACACTGAGTGGTAGCGGCAGCCTTATGTATAAAGGCAATCCGATAGTGAATGTTACCACCTCCGGAAGTGGCTCTGTGATACATGTCAATTAGTTCATCTCCTGTTTCCCCACCTGTCTCATAAGCGAACGTAAGTTACATTCAGTGAATAGCGAAGACGAGTTACATATTGATGCAGCGAAGAAAGACCCAAAACACTTCAGGTATTTTTATGATAAGCACTATAAAGAGATTTTCGTCTTCATCTATAGACGAACCGACGATGAGGAAGTTACAGCAGATATTACGCAACAGGTATTTCTAAAGGCGATGCAAAGCATTGACCGTTATAATTATCGGGGTATTCCTTTCTCAGCGTGGCTCTATCGGATTGCAAGCAACAAGGTAACCCAGCATTTCCGTGACCAGCAAAAATTTCGCATTGTAAGCCTGGAAAATGATGATGTGAATGAAATGATGGATGAAGATTATGGACAAATTGAATTCGCAAAAAGGGAAGCACTCTTTTCTGAAATGAAAAAGCTAAACGCAGCTGATCTGGAATTACTTGAGATGCGATTTTTTGAAAAACGCACCTTTAAAGAGATCGGGGACATAAAAGGCATAAGAAGGTGCAACTATCTTCGAAGGAATCATTAATTGTACCGCAAGCTTCCTCAAAAGCAGATCAGGAAAATGAGATAAAAGATACTGTACATCTT
>JACCZV010000240.1 GCA_013695775.1 Chitinophagales bacterium
TTCTAACTGTTGGACTCGTAACAAGTCCATTTTCAGCAGAAGGACCACGCCGTTTTCAGCAAGCATCCGATGGCATTGCAGAAATGAAAAATCATGTTGATACCCTGCTGGTGATCTCAAATGATAAGCTGCGCGAAATTCATGGCAACCTTACGCTAAGTGCTGCTTTTTCACAAGCTGATGACATACTTTCTAATGCTGCAAAAAGCATTGCTGAGATCATAACAGTTCCCGGGTATGTGAATGTTGATTTTGAGGATGTGAATACAGTAATGCGCAACAGCGGCGTAGCAATTATGGGTATGGCGTCATTTGAAGGAGAAAATCGTGGGATCAAAGCCGTAGAGACTGCGCTTAATTCGCCGCTGCTTAATGACAATCACATCAGAGGGGCAAAAAACATATTGGTAAATATAACCTCCGGATCGGTAGAGGTTACTCTTGATGAGGTAAGCGACATCACTGAATTCATTCAGCGTGAAGCTGGATTTGAAACCAACATCATCTGGGGCAACTGTTACAGTGAATCTCAGGGGGAGAAACTCAGTGTTACAGTGATTGCTACTGGCTTTGAAGCTACATCAACACAAAGAAAAGATATCTCAAAATTGAACATGGTGAAGCATTCGCTTGAAGCAGAAACTAAGGATGAGCCTGAATCAAAAAACCAGACTGAGAGAAAAGCACCCTTTTACATGCCATCAGAAAGAGAGGGGATAACACCCGAGCTGCCCTTTGAATTTGACATATCTGAGAAAACTTTCAACTCATCAACATTAAAAATTGAATTGCAGGAGGATCAGGAAAATAATATGGATGAACCATTGCCTGACGATTTTATACTCCGTGAAAAGCCAGCCCGTGAGATGCTCGAAGAACGAAATCAGCCGGTGGCAGAAACTCCCGATATCTCGCGGAGCGCTGCTAAGGATCGGGTGAGTAAGCTGCGTAACCTGAGCTTTAAGCTTACTAATCCTGCCGCCATCAATGAAATGGAAAAGGAGCCTGCATACCTTCGACGAGGAATTAATTTAAAGGATGTAGATCATTCTTCAGATTCCAATCTCTCACCTTATTATTTAGAAAACTCTGATGATCCTGAGCAATTGCCTACGCTGAAAAAAAATAATTCGTTTCTGCATGGCAATGATCGTGTAGACTGATGGAATCATATATTTATTCTCCGGATGAAATCTTTATCTATTCGGGCAATGAAAATTTATCTGAATGGAAAGGGCCGATGTCCTTGTAAAAATTCCGGATAATAATCCAGTCTTTTTCCAGGTCTCCTGATGGCATGAAGGATGGTCCAAGGCCGGCTTTCTTTGAGCGATAATCTATATATCCCATCACAATCGGAACACCTGCCCCAACGGCTGCATGATAAAATCCGGTTCTCCATTTTGTCACTCGTTTCCGGGTGCCTTCTGCAGGAACAACTATTGCCGCATATTCGTGTGTGTTAAAATACTGGACCATTGTAAACACCATGCCTCCGTGTTTACTGCGGTCAACGGCCACCCCACCCAACTTCGTTAACATCTGCTTCAGGGGCCATCGAAATAATTCTTTCTTAGCCAGAAATATTGCATCGAGCGACAGCAGCAGCTTTGCTCCAGCTCCATAGATGAAATCCCACGCGCTGGTATGTGGCGCAACAATGATGACACATTTTTTTAAGTCTTCAGGCAGTGTATCACCGAGAGTCCATCCACGCCATCTATAATACCGCTTTAGAAACCATTCGAACATCATGATTTGAAGAAGATCGAATTTATAGCAATCCCGGCTTCAAGAAACCAAATACTTTTACCTTGACGTTCAGTAAATATATCTACTTGCGTATTACTTTTAAAAACAAACAATCCTCTGTTCATGCAATCAGATTTGGAGTTGGAGCTAAACTTTTGATTTGCTTCCATGGCTTTGGTCAGGATGCAGATGCTTTTACCGTGTTAGACCCCGCACTGTCAAAGCGTTATAAGATTGTTTCTATTGACCTTCCATTTCATGGAGACACTGAGTGGAAGCGGGGAGAAATTTTTCTTAAGACGGATCTGAAAGAATTACTTATACAAATTCTTGAACTTGAAAATAAGCAACGCTTCTCTCTGATGGGTTATAGTCTCGGGGGTAAAATCGTTCTTACTGCTGTAACTTTGTTTGCTTCCGCCATCGATGAAATCTTCCTGATTGCCCCGGATGGGGTTAAAATAAGTGGCTGGTATAAGTTTGCAGTGTATAATAGATGGGGTCAAAGATCTTTTTCTCGTTTTGTGAAAAAACCTGAACTCCTATTTTCGGTAGCCCGCATTTTGAACCGCTTTGGATTAGTAGGTGATAGCAGTTTTAAATTTCTGCAGGTACAAACGGATACGGAAACTAAAAGACAAAAAGTATACGACGTCTGGCTGACACTTAGAGATTTCCAGTTTTCATTACATGAAGTAAAAGAGTCTCTCAACCAATATGAAATCAAAAGCTTCCTATTCATTGGAAAATATGACCGGCTTATTACAACAACTATGGCCAAAACTTTTTTTACGGGTTTGAATCATTGCAAGCCCCTGTTACTAGAAAGCGGGCACAATCTCATGTCACCCTGGCTTAACAAGACCATTACGCAAGCACTGGAAGAATGATGTGGTATACCATCATCGTGCTTTGCTTTAGCATAGTTTATTTTTTAATGTTTGTTTTTTATTTAATTGGGTGGATGAGAATTCCGGTGTTCATACCCTCATCTGTTCACGGCTCAACTAAGGTTTCTGTTATAATTGCTGCAAGAAATGAGGAAAATAATATTGGAAATATTCTTCAGGATTTACTTGCACAAACATATCCTCCTGAGTTATTTAGAATTGTCGTTGTAAATGACTTTTCTGAGGATCGCACCGCATCTGTAGTTGAACAATTGCACAACCAGCGAATATCCCTGCTGCATCTTAAGAATTACCTGCCGGATAAATCTATCATTACAAGTTTCAAGAAGAAAGCTCTTGAATACGGCATTGAGGAATCATCAGGTGAACTAATAATTACTACTGATGCAGATTGCCGGCTCAATCAGGAATGGCTTAAAACGATTGTTGGCTTTTATGAGTCAAAACATTGTCACATGATTGTGGCCCCCGTTGCATTCACAGATAGAACAGGATTATTACAACGTTTTCAATCGTTGGAGCTTATCGGCCTCATCGGAATAACAGGTGCTACTTTACAATGGAACATTCCAACGATATGCAATGGTGCAAATCTTGCATTTAAAAAAGAATCATTTTACCAGGTAGGGGGGTATCACAGTATAGATCACGCCTCTTCAGGTGATGATGTGCTGCTTATGCATAAAATAGCAAAACTCAGGAGCAAAGACATACTCTTTTTAAAAAATAAGGATGCGATATGTTATACAATACCCCAGGATGGTCTTATAAGCTTCCTTAATCAACGCATCCGTTGGGCCTCCAAATTTAAATATTACGACATCTGGTATATTAATATTACCCAGGGTATAGTATTTGTCTTCTACCTTTTACTGATGGTAAATCTGTTTCTTTCATTTTTTGAAGACAGATTTTTTTATTTATTCTTAATGCCGCTCTTATTAAAAATAATTTCTGAGTTCATTTTCTATTGTGGTGTAAACAAATTTTTCAAACACCAAAAACTATTATCTCTATTTTTACCAGCACAGCTATTGCACCCATTATACGTTGTAATTTCAGGAGTAGGGAGCCTGTTTTATAAGCCAAAATGGAAGGGTAGAAAAATCTCGTGAGCAAATTGAAATGATCTTAACTGATGGGGTTCATTAAACGGCTATTGGTGTGAATTCTCCTTATAAAACTCCTTTTAAGACCGCGTGGAACAGGCTGAAAAGAAATCACCCCGCGCTTACCGGCCTATTGGTCATATTGTTTTCATGCTTTCTTGCAGTTTTAGGATACCTTATAACTCCGGATAGTTCAGCTAACGCGAATAATATGATTCCGGAAATTGCTCTGCAGCCACCCGGTTTTAATCAGAAATTCCTGCTCGTAAAAAAGATGGACCAGGCAAACAAAAAGAGCATTCTATCCCGAATGATCAGTGGAAGTGAATTACAACATCAGTGGATTCCAATAGTAACATATCATTTTGAGAATACAGAGGTGGAGGTTGACCTTTTCAGAGGGGAAGGGGTAAAAGCAAAAACAGAATCATATTCACTGCAGCAAGTACTAAAAGGGGTTCCGGAGGGGAATCTTTTACTTACTCCTCGTTTACAAAAAGAGATGCAGGAAGATATTGTGCGCAACAATCTCGTCAGCAAGAAATATTATCTGGGAACGGACACTTATGGCAGAGATATTTTAAGCAGGCTGCTGATTGGTGTTCGTATTTCATTGGCTGTAGGCATTATGGCTGTGGCAATCTCATTGTTCATCGGAACAACGCTTGGGGCAATTGCAGGTTACTATGGAGGAAAAACTGATGAGGCCATCATGCTGCTTATAAATATCATTTGGGCTGTGCCTACCTTGCTTCTTGTTTTTGCTATCACTTTAATTCTAGGTAAAGGATTCTGGCAGATTTTTGTCGCCGTAGGATTAACCATGTGGGTGCAGGTGGCGCGCATTGTACGGGGGCAGGTAATGAGCATTCGAAATATGGAATATATAGAGGCAGCACAGAGCCTCGGATTTGGCCGCTCAAGAATCATTTTCAGGCATGTGCTGCCCAACACTCTCGGTCCGGTTCTCGTCGTGGCCGCCTCCAATTTTGCTACTGCCATTCTCATTGAAGCGGGACTCAGCTTTCTCGGTATTGGAGTACAGCCACCAGTGCCCTCCTGGGGTTCCATGATAAGGGAAAACTATGGGTTCATAATTTCAAGCAATCCTATTCTTGCAATAGCTCCCGGCATTGCCATAATGATTTTGGTTCTCGCTTTTAACCTGCTGGGGAACGGTTTGCGTGATGCACTGGATGTAAAAACAAAAATGTAAAGTGGGGAATGCCTATTTTTCCCCCAACATTAAAGGGTGAAAGCTGCAGACATACATATAGATATCAGATTATTTCAGTTAGAGCAACAACTTCATTTGAAAGAAGATGAGTTGAAGTCATTGCTGCAAGTTACCCAGGCAATCAACAGCAACATCTCCACACATGGTTTATTGCAACTGTATGAAAGTATTTTGGTTCAGCAAATCGGTGTAAGCATCATGGCTGTTTTTATAGAACTTGACGATTGGGTCTGCACCAATGCATTTGGCATTACCGGGCAAGAGGCAACCGCATTTGCTAAAATCACATTGCCATCATTCAAGCAACTGACCAGGCTCGATGAAATTGGGCATCCTCTTGCTACACAGTTTAAAGTTGTAGTACCTGTGCACCATAAAAATTGCCCTCTTGCTTATACTTTCCTTGGTGATGTTAACATTGAAAAGGATTTCACTCTTGATGAAAAACTAAATTATATTCAAACCGTTGCTAATGTTATTGCGGTAGCTCTGGAGAATAAGCGGTTGTTTCGCGCCCAGGTTAATCAAAAACTGATGAAGTCAGAACTTGAAATGGCAGGTCAAATGCAAACGATGCTTATTCCGGGAAGTTTGCCTGACGATGACCGAATGTCTTTTTCAGGATACTATTCACCCCATCAGGAAGTGGGAGGTGATTATTATGACTATATTGAATTAAATGATCAGGAGAGCATATTTTGCATCGGCGACATTTCAGGAAAGGGCATTGCTGCCGCATTGCTTATGGCTAATTTCCAGGCCAGCGTTCGGTCTTACTCAGACCAGCAACCCGCTCTCGGCACTTTGATAGAAAACCTTAACTCACGTGTAAACGAAATTACCCGTGGTGAAAAATATATAACTCTTTTTTTAGCCAAATTTAATTTTCAAACCCGTGAATTTCAATATGTAAATGCAGGACATAATCCTGCCCTTCTTTATTATGAGGGGGAGATAAAACTTCTTGATCAGGGGTGCACAATACTTGGTATGTTTGAAAAGCTCCCCTATGTAAATGTGCAGTCAATGAAGCTTGAAAAGGAATTCATAGCTTTCTGCTATACCGACGGACTTACAGATGTAGAGAACGACAGAAACCAGTCGTTGAATATTGAAGACGTCATTTCAATAATAAAAGAAAACTCTCAACTTGAGTCCAGTGAAATTACCGGCAGGATAGTTCATTATTTAAATACTTTTAAAGGAAATCGTCTCATCAATGATGACATCAGCATGCTTTCATGCAAGATTAAATAAGAGCCTTCTCTGCCAAATAAAATTCCAAAATATTTCCTGTTCAATTATTCAAACAAAAACTCAAACCTATAATGGCAAGAAGATGTACAAATTATTGTGATGATAAGAGAAATATAAAAACACCATTTGGAAAATATAGTTTCCATAGAGTGTTATACAAATCAACAAAAATTAAGCAAGAATACCCAACTATAAAAGATTACTATCCGTAATTTTCCAGTGGCTTGTCAGGCATATTTAAACGCTTCTCTTATATTCTTGTACTGTTCAATCAACAGGACCGCAAACGCAGATAAAACGAAGGATGCAAGGGCCGCTCCTGTAACGATAATCCATCTTATGGGTTTTGCTTTCCGCTCCGCAGGAAAGGCCTTTTCAAGCACATATAATGTAGGCACTTCCGAATCGATAGTAGATCTATACTGTTCATAAAGCGCGTTGTTATTATTTAACTCGCGAAGGGCGCCCTTTCGTTGCTCTTCCAGCAATTTCACCTTTTCAGTAGCAGCATCATAATTAGCTCCCTCTGAGGCCCTAAACTCCCTTATTTGTGAGGGCAAATCGTCAATATCGTCATAAAGCCTGAAGCGCTGCTTTAACATGAAAATTGAATCTGTCAATGCTTGTAATTCCGCTTGTTTTTTTTTCAGTTTTGATTCATATATTGACAAAATTTTAACTTTATTCTCGTTTATCAGTTCTTTGTTGGTTGCATCAATTTGATCAACTATGTTGTTAACCATAGCTGCAGCAATATTTCTATCCTGATCATAAACGGTAATTTTAATAGCACCCCGATCATTCTTTTCAAATTGATAATTATCATCCAATTCTTCCAGCACTCCATAAATAGGATAGCGTTCCTTTGATGAATCAATTTTATAATGCTGAAATAAATTAAACTTCTTTACAATGTGCATTTTTAGGGACACCGATCCTGCTACGGATAATATGCGATCTATATCTCCGCTCCCCCCGAAGTATCCCTGGGCATTGTCACCAAAAAGGTTAGAGCTTTGTGTCAAATTGGGATTGAGAGGATAAATTAATGATGTAGATTCATAGTAGGGTGGCATAATGTGTGGATCGGAAATGATAATGCTTCCTACAATACTTGTGATCATAACAATTAAAATAGGCTTTCGCCATCTCCACAAGAGCTTAATATAGTTAACAAGATTAGATGAGTTGGTCATTAGCGACAAAAAAAATTTGGGCAAACCTACACGAATTCATTCCATTTCCAAAATGGATAATAAGGCTGATTGTAAATTTTCAGGCTTAAAATGCGATGGGGTAATTTAACGACGGGGAAACACATATTATTGAAAATTTTTATAAATTTCCTTCTGTACTATTGGAAAAATTCTCTTTATTTCCAACAGCTTAAGAATGAAAGCAAGTGACAGAGCAATCACTCCAAAGGTCAAAATCAACAAAATCGAATGGATAGTCCACAAGTGCGTAGTAGAGAAAAGAAGAATGTTGGCAACGGTAAAGATCAGTAATCGCAATAACAAATTATAGTCTGGTTTAAAATGGCATACCCTTATACTTACGATGATATAAACGATACCAATTAAAACGTTTGTAATAGAAGCCGCAATAGAGGCTCCAAGAGAACCCTCCCTGGGTATAAGAATAATATTTAATCCAAAATTTACAATAACTGCGATAAAGGAAACAACCATTAACTCTTTTAAATTGTCGTTGGCAATTAATAATGGTCCAAAAATGTAAGCGGTAGCGGTACCAAGAAAACTAAAACTCAGTATAGATAGTACTTTAGATGAATAAGAGGTAGCATCATGGTACAAAAGTCTCATGATTGATTCAGAAAAAAATGAAAGTGTTAAAGCGATGAATAAGGAAAAAACGAAGATGACACTGAAGCTTGCTTTTACCAGTGGTGCAATATCTTCCTTTTTTCCAACCATTTTTGAAAATATGGGTAAAAGTAGAGCTGCAAACAGAAACCCAAATTGATTTAAGGCATCAAGCAATCTAAAAGCAGAAGCATATATTCCTGCCTCTTGTGCTCCCGATTGTGGTAAGAGTTTTTCAATCAGCACTGCATCTATTCTTGAATATATCCCCATTAAGAATATTAACAGGGCATATGGTAATGATTTTTTTAATAATTCCCGCGTAAAGGGTGCAGAAAATTTGAATTTAAAGTTTCCATTTACAAATAGGAGGTAGCCCAAGGCCACCAACAAAGTGATCAGATAAGAGATTGTTTGAGAATACACAAACCATTCAATATTAAATTGCTGCCT
Organism: Chitinophagales bacterium; assembly: GCA_013695775.1. Lineage (GTDB taxonomy): Bacteria > Bacteroidota > Bacteroidia > Chitinophagales > UBA10324 > JACCZZ01. Next base: position 8,546 of record JACCZV010000240.1, read on the forward strand.
TAATGAGGGCACAATGAGTAAGAATCCGCAAATCATAATCATCAGCGCTTTATCAAGTACTGATAAAATACTATCTATCCTAAAATGATGCAGTGCCGAGATGTTGGATCTTGAAAAAATTATTAAAGAAGAAAGAGCCTGATTCACACAAATGATGCTAAGCAGGTATATGTGGTATAAACTGTATCCTATAGAATATGCTATAGCGAGCGTTACAACAAAAAACAGGGAGGTAAGAAAAAGCTTAATACTGAAAATGTGAGTGATATGAGTAGATAATTCACTCTCATTCTGTGCCAGGTAACGATTGTTGTAGTTGCTGATGCCAACATCCAAAAGGATTTGAGTCATCATGGTTAAACTAAATAGCACAAAATAGATCCCATAAGATGATGTTCCTACCACATTTTGCACAGTTCTGTCAATCCCAAGAATCCATATGGGTTTAATAAGAGCATTCAGGCTTATTAGGAATATGAGATTTCTAAAAAATATTTTCTGCATCAAAAAATTTGTCTGATTTCCCAGGGCGGATTGTGCTGTGAAAATAAACTTAATGCTGTCAGCTCAGCAACAGTTGAAGTATAACATTTAGGGAACAAGGGGAGAATGAGTTTGAAATTTTATCTTTCAATCATGAACATTGCTGTAAACACACGCTTTCTTATAAAAGACAGGCTCGAAGGCATCGGATGGTTTACCTATGAATCACTGAAACGTATCACACAGCAACATCCTGAACACCATTTCATATTTCTATTTGATCGCCCATTCCCCGAAGAATTTATTTTTTCCTCAAACGTAACAGGAAAAATCTTATTCCCACCTGCACGCCATCCGCTGCTTTGGTACTGGTGGTTTGAATGGACCATTCCTGCCGTATTAAATAAATTGCGGCCTGATATTTTTCTTTCTACAGATGGTTACCTGTCGCTCAGCGCCCCCTGCCGGCAGGTAATTGTACTACATGACCTTGCCTTTGAACATTTTCCTGATCATATCAATCAACTTGCTTCCACTTATTACCGTTATTTCACTCCAAAATTTGCTCATAAGGCAAACCGGATAGCTACGGTTTCTGAATTCTCTAAGCAGGATATTGTGAAATTATACAAAATTGATCCGGAGAAGATTGACGTGGTTTATAATGGTTCGCATGAATCATTTCAGCCTTTAGGCCTGGAGGAGAGAAAAAAAGTTAAGAAAGAATTTTCTTCAGGTTTCGATTATCTTATTTATGTAGGGGCACTGCAACCCCGCAAGAATATTATCAACCTGTTTTTGGCTTTTGATGAATTCAAATCAAGAAATCCTGGGGATTTAAAATTGGTGACCGTAGGGCGAAACTGGTCTTATAGTGAAGCACTGAAAGTACATTCCTCCATGCAATTTAAGGACGACGTAATATTCCTAAACCATTTATCCAGAACCGATCTATCAAGGTTGATTGGTGCTTCCCTTGCTCTTGTTTATGTTTCACTTTTTGAGGGTTTTGGCATCCCAATTATAGAGGCGATGAACTGTGATGTTCCGGTTCTATCCTCTAATGCCTCCTCCATGCCCGAGGTCACGGGAGATGCAGGTTTACTTGCAGATCCATATTCTGTGACAGATATCGCCAATAAGATGGAGCAGCTTTACTGCGATGAGCGGTTACGCGCTGAATTAATAGAGAAAGGGAAAATTCAACGCCAGAAATTCACATGGCAACGGACAGCAGATGAACTATGGAAATGTATCATTACGGCAGCTACATGACTTTTAATTGCTTTTTATAAAATATGTAGGAGCTTTAATATACTTCAAGAAAATCATTCGCTGTTCCTGACAAATTATTGTATTGTAAGTGGCAAAACAGTTCTTCCCTCTCCCTTTTCTAACACTACATTATAGGTTCCTGGCAATAAATCAGCAGTATTAAGTTTCATCTGGTGATGGCCTTTTACGCGTACACCGCAAGGAATTGATTTCACTAATGAGCCGGAAGCATCGTAAATTTTCATCGTAACTGCTGAAGTGTGACCAATCTGCCATTCAACCACGGTGTATGAGCTGGCGGGGTTAGGATAAAGATTCAGGCCTCCTTTGTCGGCTTGTTCCTCAATGCCTGTCATCTCAGTTCCTGTAACTAATATATCGTCTACGCTTATAAGATTGTCGTCTGTGCTCCCGTGAACAAATGCAATGTAAACAGTCTGTCCTGCATATGCCGCAAGGCTGACCGTTTGAGGCTGTAGTATTCCAATAAATCGTGCAGAATCATTGTCGTATTGTATATAGGTTCCATCTGCTCCATGAACAAAGCCCGGAGAAAAGTTATAATGACTAAAGCCACTGTCTGGCTCAAGCGGACCGACTGAAAGGTATTCCGCGGCCCGGAAAAGTGTATCAGGAAAGCAGTCCTCTGCATTGCATGAGGTAGAGATTACCACAAAATAGCCATCGAGATAACGTGGCGTTTGTCTTGGCGCAGAGCTCCAACTTAGCATTGCAGTGGTATCAACAATATTAATTGGTGGAAGTATTAAATAATTTGCAACTTGATCGGGAGGGGTTGTCCATGAATTACTCATATAGACGCTATCGCTGGAGTCAACATCGGCGAAGCCAAGGCTTAAGAACCATTCTCCTGGCCGCGATGCTCCGCTTGCATCATTATATTGATCGGCGTCGTAATTGATCCATGTCTGATCATCTCCTGAAGCAAAGGTAAGCGGAATATAAGATTCAGGATCGTTCTCAAAATTTTCGAACAGCAGGGTGTCAGAGCCTTGTGCCGTAGCGGAGTGCCAGCTCAAAAGAGATAGGGAAATAATTAAAGAGTATAATTTTTTCATGGTTTAGATTTTATCTATTAAAGTTCGGTATTGATTCTCATTTCTCAAAGTATTTTTATAAAACTGAATTCGTAATTAAATAACAAACCAGAACGCCTTCTCCATCAGCTACTTCAAGATACGCTCATTTCTTATCCTATTGCCTGTTCAAGATCAGCAATCAGATCTTCTGCATCCTCAATGCCTACGCTCAAACGTATCAGGGTATCCACCAGCCCACCTCTCTCACGTTCCGCTTTTGGAATGGAAGCATGCGTCATGGAGGCAGGATGGCCGATGAGAGATTCAACCCCACCTAATGACTCAGCGAGCGAAAACAATCTGGTGGCGGAAAGCAGGCGCAGCGCATCTTCCATCTGGTTTCCCTTCAATGTAAATGATATCATTCCGCCAAACCCCCGCATCTGATTTTTTGCCAGTTCATGATGCGGATGGTTTGATAGACCGGGATAATAAACCTTTTCAATTTTAGGATGACCAAAAAGAAAATTTGCTATAGTGGCTCCATTGGTGCAATGGCGTTCCATTCGCAGATGCAAGGTCTTTACTCCGCGCAGCACGAGAAAACAATCCTGCGGTCCCGGCACTCCTCCACAGGCATTCTGCAGAAATTTCAACTGGTCAAAAAGTTTTTCATCACTGGTAACAATTGCACCCATCACCACATCGCTGTGGCCGGCTATAAACTTAGTAACCGAATGCAACACGAGATCTGCACCCATATCCAATGGATTTTGTAGATAGGGGGAAGCGAAAGTATTGTCAACACAAACAATGGCGCCAACGGTTTTTGCTGATGACACTGCTGCAGGTATATCAATCACATTCATCATTGGGTTGGTAGGGGTTTCCAGCCAGATCAGTTTAGTTTTTGGTGTGATGTGTTTTTTGATTTCACCTGGTTCATGCATGGCAATGAATTTGAACTTCACGCCAAACCGCTCAAATACTTTTGTAAATATTCTGTAGGAGCCTCCATATAAATCATTAGATGAAAGCACCTCGTCACCCGGATTCATCAATTTAATTACTGCATCTGTTGCAGCCAGTCCGCTTGCAAAGCACAATCCGTATTTTCCATTTTCCAAAGCCGCAAGATTGTTTTGAAGCACGGTACGTGTGGGGTTGTCTGTGCGCGCATATTCATAGCCTTTATTTTTTCCGGGTGCTTCCTGCACATAGGTTGATGTTTGGAAGATCGGCGTCATGATGGCGCCCGTACTTGGATCGGGTTCTATTCCTGCATGAAGAACCTTAGTAGCAAATTTCATCAGCTAAGATTTAATTGCGCAAGGTACTGGTAGAAGACAGCAAAACAAACTTTGGAGGTTGATGAGCTAACGTAAATGTTCTCTCTTTTGCAGATATTCCGCATATCTGCTTTTCATGTAAGCAGCGATATCATACTCCAGTCCATTCTTTAACATGCTTTCCGTGATGTTACAGAAATCGATGAAAGGGGAAATCTCTTCAGAAGTCAATTTGAATATTCCCAGATCAAGATATTTCTGCAAAATCTCCCTTATCAGCTCTCGCCTCTGCACATCATTCATAAGCTTTGCATAACCCTGCTTGTCTTTTTCACGCCGGCTTGTTCGCTGGTAGATGGCGGTGATAGGGCTGGCAAGAACCTGGTAGCCGTGAAGCACATGATCTTTTTTATCGTATCCTAATTTTTTCGCATCCTGTTGAATCTCTTCAAATTCCCGGCGGGGCAATACATCAACATTAGGGAGCTCTATCTGTATCTTATTTAAGCGGATGAGGAGGTTATATCTTTCACGAAGCAAAGAATCTTTAAAGCACAGAACTTTATAAGAATAGCCCGTAGCTGTTATCACAAGTGAATCAGTTTTCATTGCAGTGGATTTGAAGCGACCGGAGCTGTCGCTAAAAAATCGTTCACCCGTTATTTTGTTAATTACCTGCACGTTGGTGATTGGCCTCTTGCTCATAGAGTCGATGGTGATGGCTGAAATTTCAATCACCCTGCCTTGTGCGTGAGCATGATTACTTAGCAGTGAAAAGAGGGTGATAAGGTGAATAAGAAAGGCTATCGGAAATAAACTTCTGTGCATAGCGGGAAAGTGGACAAACGAAAATATTCGTCAGTAATTTTAGCTAGGAGATATCACAACTAATTAATGTTGTTATCATCATCATATGTTTGAAAATTCTTTGAATGAGTTTGATTCCGGCACTCAGCAAGTTCTTTAATCTTATACCAATTGTCATTAATTAAAAGCTTTCTTTTTAGCTCTTGACCATCC
>JACCZV010000246.1 GCA_013695775.1 Chitinophagales bacterium
AGCATGAATGATGACTATGGAAACAGTGGAGAAGACATGACAGATACATGGGTTTGCTTTGGTGATCCCTCTGTTTTTGTAAGAACATTAACACCCCAGGAAATGGTTGTAAGTCATAATCCTAGTATCGTGATCGGCACATCAGAATTTACCATTACCTGCGATGCTGAAAATTTAGTTGCAGCACTTACCTCTAATGGTTCAATAATTTCCACGGCTGTTGTTAGCGGCGGTATGGCTAATTTTTCCTTCGATCCCCTCATCAGCGCAGATACACTTACGCTTACTATAACAGGTTATAATAAAGTGCCTTATATCGCTGCCATTCCCGCCATTGCAACCACTGGACCTTATGTGGTAGGTACAAGTTTTACAATTATAGATCTTAGTGGAAATAATAACGGGCAGGCAGATTACAATGAGGATGTTACAATTGATGCAGCACTGCAAAATTTGGGTGTTTCCATGGCATCAGATGTAAATGCTACAATTGCTACTACTGACCCTTTTATAATCATTACTGATGCATCAGAACAGTACGGCGACATTCAGGAAAGTGCAACTTTAACTCAGAGCAACGCATTTGCAGTTAGCATATCAGACAATGTGCCCGATGGACACATTGCTCTATTCACATGTACAATAACAGATAATGCAGGCAATACCTGGAGTTCAAATTTCTCTGTTACGATCAATGCTCCGGTATTAGAAACGGCAGGTTATATAATTGATGATGCGATTGGTGGGAACGGAGATGGATACCTCGACCCTGCCGAAACAGCAACAATAATTATTTACAATACCAATGAAGGCCATAGTAACGCAATGAATGCAGAGGGAATGCTTTCTACCTCCAGCACATATGTAACGATAAGTGACCCTACTTATGCTATTGGTGATATTAATACAGGTAGCCAGCCCGCAGCAATGTTTGAAGTTTCAGTAGCGGCAACGGCGCCCTATGGTGTTGATGTACCCTTCACATACACGGTTACTGCTGGCAGTTATTCAGGTGTTTTCAATTTCAACGCCGTGGTATCACCTGCAATTGAAACCTTTGAGACCAATGATTTCTCTATGTTCCAGTGGGAGATGAGCGACGATGCCGATTGGTTCACTACCTCTGTTAATCCTTATCAGGGAACTTATTGCTCTCAATCAGGTGATGTAGCAAACAATGAGTCTTCAACACTTCAAATTACGCTTGATGTTCAGTTTGATGATGATATCTCTTTTGCAAAAAGAATCTCTTCTGAAGCCGAATATGACTATTTACAATTTTTTATTGATGGCCAAAAGAAAGATGAGTGGAGTGGAGAGGCTGAATGGACACTATCTACCTATCCGGTTGCTGAAGGAACCCATACTTTTAAATGGACCTATAGTAAAGACGGATATTTCTCCTCCGGCTCTGATTGCGCGTGGCTTGATGATATACTACTGCCAGCATATGAAACAAATGTTGCTACAGCTATAAACCCTATCCAGAATTCAAACAACGAAGTTTCCGCTTATCCGAATCCTTTTGATCAGTTGACAGTTGTAGGTTATCATCTTAGCAAAGGAGCAATAGTATCAGTTAAAATATATAATGAAATTGGCAAGGAAATAAAGGACTTAGTTGATGGTGAATATCAGACAGCAGGTTCGTACCAGCTCGCCTTTGATGGTTCAAAGTTTCCTTCAGGAACATATTTCTGCAAGGTTATAATTGGAGATGAAAGCCATATTCATAAGTTGATACTGAACAGGTAAATAAGTTAGATTAAACCAATTATAAATAATGAAGCCACTGCAGTGTAGTGGCTTTATTATTTACAACAGGGCGAGTTAATATCTGTGTTTCCCAGATATGTTGTAAATTTTAATATAAAAAGAAGTGATTAAACCTACCCCCTAAAAAATCGTCCTCTCACGAAAGAATTGAATTCATAGTTAAATATTGAATTCAGTAAATACTTCCACTGAAAAATTTACTTTTACATCAAGAAAAAACCTTCGTTCAATGAAACCTATCGTTACTTTCTTCGGATTGTTTGTAATTATTCTATCCCAGTCAATCTTAAAAGCTAAAGCAGATTTTCCTCCCTTACATGCAAAATCATTTCAAGTCAGCAGACCTCTTGGTTTTATAGAAAATAAGGGGCAATTTCTTGATCAAAATAAAAGACCGCGCACAGATTTACTTTATTTATTTCAGCGCGATGGCATGAAGGT
>JACCZV010000075.1 GCA_013695775.1 Chitinophagales bacterium
TTTTGAAATCTAGTAAGGTTTTGTTGTTTTGAGGGTGGTTTTACAATGACCGCTAACGAAGAAGGGATTAAAGAAGTAAAAAAAGAAGGGTTTTAATGCCCTCATGTTTATTAAGAAGAAGTTGATATTTGGAAATGTGCACAGTTAGCTATATCCCTATACCAAAAAATAATTTCATCCTTACCTCTAACCGCGATGAAACTATCAGGCGCGGTCGTGCCACTCCGCCAGGAGAATTTTCTTATCAGGAAGCGAAAGTGATATGCCCCATTGACCCACTTTCGGGCGGAACGTGGATTGCCGCTTCAGCAAATGGAACAATATCATGCTTATTGAACGGCGCTTTCAACAAACATGAGCGGAGGCCTCTATACAGGAAGAGCAGAGGTATTGTAGTGCTTGATTCTCTGCAATATGAATCAGCCCAGGAATTTGCCGCGTTATACGATTTTTCTAATATAGAACCTTTCACGCTCGTAATGATTGTGAATGGAAAAGGAAGAGAATTGAATGAATTGAGATGGGATGGTTCAAAGCTGCATTTAAATTTTTTTGATCCTCACGACTTTCGCATTTGGTCGTCTGTAACCTTGTATTCAAAAGAAGTCATAGCTTTTAAAGAAGAAATATTCCAAAATGCATTACAGCACACAGATTATCTAACCCCACAAATATTAATGAATATTCACGAAAGAGATTTCCTATACGAAGAATGCATAGAACCGGCTCAACAGGTACATGAGATAAAAACGCTTAGCATAACTTCAGTAGAATGCGAATCTAACTCCATAGTAATGCACTATCGTGACTTAACGCGTAAAGAATTGCCTGACGCTGAATTGAAATTTGATTTGAAGAAACATTAAATCACAATTGGGTTTCAGGGTAGGTAATGATTCAAATGAAACTCACCTATCTTCCATTCATGTCAAAAGAAAGTAACTTAGCAACACCATTAAAATGGGAATTCTGGCCTTACTGGCTTTTCTATATTCCAATATATTTTCTCTTCATCGGTCACGCTATACGCAGCCGTTCGCTTTGTTATTTTACGCTTGTGAATCCGGGAATGAAACTTGGTGGCTTCGCTGCTTATTCTAAATTTGAGATTTTAGAACAACTTCATCCGAAGTATCTTCCTAAAACAATTTTATTAAATATTGTACGGCAAAAAGAAGTTGTCCTGGAGAAGATGGCGGAGCAAAATATTTTTTTCCCGATAATCCTTAAACCTGAGGAGGGTGAAAGAGGGTGGAGAGTGGAGAAAATCTGCAGCGAGAAAGAGCTTGATCAGTATCTTGTTTCCGCACCCAAAAAATTGTTGCTGCAGGAATTTATTGACCTGCCGGAAGAATATGGGGTAATGTATTATCGTCTTCCATCTCAAAAAAAAGGGTTTATCAGCTCGTTAATGAAACGTGACTTTCTTGCTGTCACGGGTGATGGATCCGCTACGCTTCTTGAATTGTTGTACCAGAGTAAACGGTGCAGCCATCATCTGGCACGCCTGAAACAGAAATTCCAGAATGAACTGAATGTCATTCTATCTTTTGGGGAGAAGAAGATTTTGGAGGAAATAGGCAATCACAACCGCGGTACAGCATTCTTGAATTTAAACGATCTCATAAATTCTGATCTGGTTTTAGCCTTTGATCAGGTAAGCACTCCACTCCATGAATGGTATTTTGGCAGGTACGATGTTAAAACGAAATCATTAGAGGCAATGATTGAGGGAGACTTTCAGGTGATAGAGCTGAATGGTGTAAATTCTGAACCTGCACACATCTATGATTCATCAATGAGCCTTTTAAAAGCCTATCGCGACTTATTCATTCATTGGAATATAATTCTAAAGATCAGCATTGAAAATCGAAAGCGCGGATTTAAGGCGGCACCGATGCTGGATGTTTACCGCAGTCTCAGAGATCATTTTAGAAACAAGGCATTGGCATAATATGGAATTGAGGTATAGTATCGTAGAGGAGGTTAATGCGTCTTATCTATATTATAAATATTTTACCGCCGGTTTTGTTTTCATTTGTTATTCTATGACCCGAGTTCAAAAGCTTTCTATCATAATTCCTGCATATAATGAGGGAAATACCATTCACCAAATTCTTGATCGCGTTAATAGAGTAACGCTTTTGGAGGATATAGAAAAAGAGGTGATCATAGTAAACGACTGTTCAAAGGATCATACAGAGCAGTCAATTATGCAATATAAAGCTGATCATTCCGATCTTGATATCCGCTATTTCCGACACCAGGTAAATTCAGGAAAGGGAGCTGCATTGCATACTGGCATCAGCAAAGCCACAGGAGATTATGTGATCATTCAGGATGCTGACCTGGAGTATGATCCTGAGGAGTACAATATATTGCTGAAGCCTATTTTAACTGGATTTGCAGATGTAGTTTATGGCTCACGATTTATGGGAGGAAAACCTCATCGGCTTTTATTCTTCTGGCATTCTATAGGCAATAAGATGCTTACCTCTCTATGTAACATCTTTTCAGGATTGAACATGACAGATATGGAAACCTGTTACAAGCTTTTCAAAACTGATCTCATTCAATCTCTCACCCTGCGTGAAAGCCGTTTTGGGTTTGAACCTGAGGTTACGCTGAAGATTGCAAGAATTCCGGGTGTCCGCATATATGAGGTAGGTATTTCTTACTATGGACGCACCTATGCAGAGGGTAAAAAGATCAACTGGAAAGATGGTTTTCGTGCGGTGTATTGCATCTTAAAATATGGTCTTCTTTCCCGATAGGTAAATAATGATGACCATGTTTGAAAAGAAGAGGTGAGAGAATCCATTAACCATGAGAAATTAAATGATCACCTCCCTGCACTTTTTCAAAGGGTGATATTCTTTATGCTTTCTTTGCAACACCGGGTACTGATTCCCCTGATGTCTGCGTCTTTGTGTATTCACTTCCAAAATATACCGTAGGGTTTTTATTTATTGCTGCGACGGTGGTCTATATCATCGGACTTTTCGTAAAGGTGATGGATGTTGATGCTGCGCAGTATGCATCCATCAGCCGTGAGTTGCTGGAGCGGGGAAGCTTTTTACAGGTGATTCACAGGGGCGAAAATTACCTCGACAAGCCACCGCTTCTTTTCTGGCTTTCAGATCTTTCATTTAAACTATTAGGTATCTCCTCCTTTTCTTATAAGCTGCCTTCTTTTCTCTTCACTGTTTTGGGTGTTTATTCTACTTATCGCATAGCAAAGA
>JACCZV010000076.1 GCA_013695775.1 Chitinophagales bacterium
CACTAAAGAAGAACCCCCTCAAGCTGAGCGATCTTCGGGATTTCATTACCTGCTATAATGCAGGCAACCGGCATAAGCGAAAAGAAACGTATCATGCAACAGATAATCCTGATGGAAGGTGGAGGAAGTTTGTTTATGAAGAGATCATTGCCCGTGATAAAACTTCTCTGGATATTACATGGCTAAAAGATAAATCTCTTGCGGACTTAGATAACCTTCCCGACCCGGATGTGTTGGCGGAGGAGATCGCGGAGAATTTGGAGAGTGCTTTGGGGAGTTTTAAAATGATCATTAAGGAGTTGAGTAATAAGTAGAAGTTCGTCTTACGGAAGAAATTTATTTTGAAGTATTTGTAACTGTCCCCTATGCCCGCCATTTATATTCTATTCTTTAGTCTTTGTTGATTTGCATTGTTTCATGTCTGGCAAGACCAATAAACCATTTTCAAATAAAAATACATTCAGTTAAAACGTACGCTTACCAAGTGTGTTTAGTAAAGATGCACAACAGACCAAAGGGAACTGGATAAGTTATTAGATAGCCTGTTTTCGCGGGATACCTCCGCGAGAAATGAAATAAAAAAGAGGTTATCTCAAAAGCCTAATAACAACGTCATTGCGAGGCTAAGGCCGAAGCAATCTCTTGAATTATCAAATTGTTTTACTATGCGATTGCTTCACTTCGTTCGCAATGACGGCTTTTGAGACAGCCTCTCTTTTTATAAGGGTCAACCGCTGTTAGTTCGCAGCTGCCGGACCGGCATGGTAGGCCGCAGCAAACGTCTTTGAAAACTCCTCGATGGAAGTAGGGGTGGTATTTTCTGAGTTTCTTTTATAATCTCTCCCCATTTCTCCGTCGTTCATATCCCTTGCCATCTGCACCATGCGGTGGGCATAGTCCGGCGTCATCATTTGCACCATCGCTTGTTCCGCCTGCTCATATGGGAAGGCTACGTATTGAAGGTCAGGCTTGTCAATTGCGGCCCCAACAATTTTAACTGCTTCATTGAAAGATACATCTCTCTGCCCTAAAATGTACTCATGAGATTTGCCGGTGAAGGAAAGATCAAGCAGACGCTTTGCTGCGACTTCTGCAATGTCCTTTGTTGCTACCCAGGGAAATGAAAGATCTCCTTTCACTGCTGATCCTGCAATTCCCATTTGCTTGATCACAGGCACCTGAAAAAACAGATTTTCCATGAAAAATCCGGGACGCAATGCAAGGACATTCACGCCATCGAGCTGACTGAATGCCTGCTCAATATCTTTCAATCCCTCCACTACGTTTTTCGTATTGAGGTCATGGGTGCCAAGGCTGCTCAGCAACACCACATGCTTCACATTATTTGATTTTACAGCATCGAGGTAATTGTTCATCACCGTGTGCGAATAGGCCAGCATGTCGTTTTCATCATGCGGCGGCGGAATCATCAGGAATACCGCGTCCGCGCCGCTGAAGGCTTTGTTTACGAAGCTTCCGTCTCTCACATCACCCTGCTGGTGCTCCGCGCCCTTGTCGGTAAGCTCTTTTACCTTGTTCGCATCGCGGGCGACTACACGAACTTTTTGACCGGCTGCAAGTAGATGGCCTGCCAAGGGTTTCCCAACCTGTCCGGATGCACCGGTAATCACAAACGTTTTACTCATAGATGTTTAAATTTAGTTACCGATCAAGACGAATGAGTCAAGGTAATATTTGAAATGAAAGTTCAGAAGCGATATTAAATTTTCAAGAGCGTGAATAAAGTCCTTTAGTTAATAGGAAGTGCAGGATTTACAGGTTAGTAGTAACCTGTGCCACAATCATTATATCCTCCTGAATTTCAGGGTAAAAGCAGGCTGACTTATTACGCATCTTTATTCAATAGTGTAGAGATCAACAGCTCATTCTACAAGAATCCTAAAATATCTACCATTATCAAATGGGCTGAAAGTGTTCCTGACAATTTTCAATTCACCTTTAAGCTATCCAAAGATATAACACATTCAAAGGGGCTTGATTTTAATCATGAAGATGTTGATCGTTTCATTGAGGCCATAGCACATGTTGGTAATAAAAAGGGAG
>JACCZV010000273.1 GCA_013695775.1 Chitinophagales bacterium
ATTCAACCCTTCAGCTTTTTGATTTGCTTGGAATAGATATAGGCACGAACTCAGTTCCCAAATATCAGGATGGATTTCTGAGATTGAATTTTCCATTGAAGAAAAATAGTACACTTTCTCTCTTCGGCATGGGTGGGCTAAGCGACGTAGACATCCTGATAAGTAACCAGAAAAAACCTGAAATAGATCTGTATGCTCAGAGCGACCGCGATCAGTATTTTAATTCGCGAATGGGAATAGCCGGAGTTGCTTACGCCAAAACATTTTCCGCCAATACTTATATGAAATCAACTCTTGCTATACAGGGCAACCAGGTGACTTCAAATCATGAACTGTTGTACCGTCACATCGGAGCCGATGAAAACTATGTGGTTGATTCATTGCAGCCTATTCTCGATTATACTTTTCGTGAAGGAAAAATTTCTGCGGCGTGGTCCATTAACCACAAGCTTAGTTCGAAATGGCTTATAAAAGCCGGCTTTAACGCCGATGCTTTGATGTACAGTTATCTCGATTCATCTCTTAATATTGATTCAACATCTTCTTTCTATTACCAATGGTACTCGCGTTGGAACAGCGCCGGCACAACCTCCCTGCTTCAGCCATATGTTCAGCTGAAATATAAACCCAACGACCGCCTCACTCTGAATTTTGGAGCGCATGCCCAATACTTTGGGTTGAACAACAGTCTTTCCCCTTTCGAGCCCCGCATAGGAATTCAATATGACCTTGGCAACAATCAGCTGATTGCATTAGGAACAGGATTGCACAGCCAGCAACAAAATATGTATCTCTACTTCTATCGCTTACAGGATTCACTGAATCATCAGCTGCCGCCGCATAATTTAAATATGGATTTTACTAAGTCTTTGCACCTGGTGACTTCATACAGTAAATTGTTTGCACAACATTTTTACCTGAAGGCAGAACTCTATTATCAACACCTTTTCAATGTTCCTGTTACGAAAGTGCCGTCTTCATTTTCATTGATCAATACCGGCGTCGGGTTCTCACGATTTTTTCCTGAGACATTGGTGAATGAGGGAACCGGAACAAACTATGGAGCGGAAATTACTCTGCAGCGATTTTTTTACAAGCAGTATTTTTTTATGATCACCGGTTCTCTTTTTAATTCCCGCTACAAAGGCAGTGATGGCGTATGGCGCAATTCCGATTTTAATGCGCAATATGTAATGAATGTTCTTGGAACGAAGGAATGGACAATTTCAAAGAAGCACACCTTTGGATTGGGTGGAAAAATTACCTATGAGGGCGGCCACTGGTATGGCCTTGTGGATACTGTTCTCAGTGAGATCCAAAAAGAGATAATTTATGATGATGGCTCGCGGAATTCGCTGCAGTTTGCTCCCTATTTCCGGCTTGATGTGAAGATCAATTTCAAGATAAATGCAAAAAAAGTTGCCCATGAGATCGGGCTGGACGTAGTTAATGTGCTAGACACTAAAAACATCCTATCACTCACTTACATCCCTAATGATGATGATCCTTCACGCAGTGTGATACAGAAGAATTATCAGTTGGGGAGGTTGCCGATATTTTATTACCGGATAGATTTTTAGATGTTCTGAATATTATTATTAATTCACCCATCGCTTCACATCCTGATAATCGAGGTAGTACCTGATACGGATAGAGAAATTATTGTTCTGTGGGAAATCAAGCGTGTGATGAAAGTTGTCAATAAAGTTCAGCCCCGCATTCTCATCAAATCCTACAATTGAATTCTTCCAAACAAGATTGATTTCGCTTCCCGGTAAGAACCACCAGGTAAAATTCAAATCTATATTCCAGGCGTTGAAATTAAATGCAACCTCCTCATTATAGTATGAGGGGAGGAGCGAGCCATCAGTCTGAAGATTATAAAATCGGTCATATTCCCCTTTCTGTGAATAATATCTGACTTTCAGGCCAAGCGACATCTCACTGTTAAAAACATAGTTGCCGCTGATGCTGTTGTCGAATTCCTGCACATCTCTGCGCCCGAAAATAATGTTAGTGAGAGAATCAGTAGTTACATAACCGACATCATTAAAATAGAGATGTGTATTATTTTGAGGAAGCAAAAACAGTCGGTCTCCGATTCGAAGTCGTGGAGTGATCACCCATCGGTATTTGATGCGGCCGGGCTCATTCCATATTGCAGGGCCTCCTTCCACATCGAGGGCAATATGTTTTCTATAGTCGGTGCTGATTCCTAATCCAAGCTCATAAACAGCAGGCGCATGATAGAAGCGGTCCACCGTTCTGGGCTCGTAATAATCATCTTTTCCGAAAGGAGCTGCAAAATAATAAGAGAAGTAACCGAAATAATTTTTATTCAACAGCATAGTGAAGCCGTTAAGGTATGCCCGGGAATATGCACCATCATTGTTGCGATAATTATATTCAATTTGATTGCTTGAATGAAATTCATTGAATTTTCCGAATGGCTTATAGATATCATAATTAAATCCGGCCTGTGCGATGTTCTCGTTGTTAATATTTAAAAATCCAAGATCGTTTTGATTGAATTCGGGACTTATTGCAAGGTGTGAGACATAGAATGTCAGGTTACCCGAAATTTTTTCAATTGCAACCTTATTTAAATAACCAGTCACAAAATCGGAGGAATTATCTGAAAGTGATTTATTCATCAGTGTGCTTAAGGCAATGTAGCCGAAGGCCGAATAAGTATTTTTCTTATTCTTGACTGAGGTCATCAAACTTGCTACATTAGAATTTCTTCCCTTTGAATCCCTCAAAACATTCGCATTGGTAAAAGTTATATAAGAATTGTTTTTTAGTGACTGATCGAGAACCAGCACATTGAAATTTGTCAGTGGATCTACCAGCACCGGCGCCACTGCTCCCTCTCCATTGCTTGCATCGGCATAGGTGTTCGATGTGATCGCATTGAATAATCCAATCCCCAACCCGTTTTTTGTTCTACCTGAGATCTTTGTGGCATTCAATAACGGAGTAGCACTGGGATAATTTAGAAGGGTAACATTTGTATCTGTATGTGATTCATAATAGTCTGATACGAAACCAATGCGCCGGGAATAGAAGAGATCTGCTTTATTAAATAGTTCCGTTCCCTCTGTAAAGAAAGAACGGTTTTCATCGTACTGAACTTCAAAGGCAGAGAGGTTATATACAAGATTGTCCGATTGCACCTGGCCAAAATCTGGGATGAGCGTGGCATCAAGGGTGAAGCTTTCATTGATACCCCATTTCAGGTCTATGCCACCTTTAAAATCGACATTGTTATCTGATATATTATCCTGCTTGCTGGTATAAAGGTTGTCGTACACCGTAGCATAGGGCGAAACGGATAATCTTAATGGTGGCTGAATGTTTGAAACACCAATTAGGGGTTGAAACTGTGAGACTACTCCATTCTCTTTTGGGTTAATTCCGGCTGAGTGGTATTCATGACGGTTACGCCTTACGATTCTGTAAACATCAAGGTGCCAGTTTTGGATTGCTACTTTTGGAAAGCGCAATGCAGAATATGGAATCTTCATTTCAACGTACCACCCATCATCCGCCATGTAAACCTCGCTCTCCCAAACCGCATCCCATGTGTTGTCTGAATTATCGTTTTGGAAAAATTTGAAATCTGCCTGTACATTTCTGGGGGACACGCCAAAGGCGAAGCCATTCTGCCCATCGTGATATGTATCGAAGGCAATTGAAAGCACATCCGTGTTATCGAAAATATCGTCACGTTCAGTGAACTGCATCCATATGCTGTCGGCATTCATAAAGCATTTTGCACTGAGATAGACAGCATTGTCGTCGTAAAGGACAATTATTTCTGTCCGGTCTTTTGCAGAAGGGCCATATTCGGGAACCGATTGAATGAAATCAGAAAAAAGATTTCCCTCTTTCCAGCATTCATCATTTAATTTCCCGTCAATCTTGGGTGGCTGATGGGTTCTGGTGGCGGCAATCGATATTTTCTCCTGGGCCTTGGCGGACGTGACCAGTATAAGAAGACCATAGAAAAAAACCCGCTTCAAACCTGTCAATGGTCCTCCATTTAAAATGTACAAGTACTTTTTAACACTTACCAGAAAAGTACCCGAAGCTGCTGACTTATCAAAAGAATTTCGGCCAAGGATGAAATTTTTTCGATGAACCAGTTATAAGAAATCAATCTGTATCCTGTTGAATTATAGAAATGCATAAATTTTAATGTGTTCTTTGAGGTTTGTTAACAAAAATTATAGGCATATTAACATGCTTGTAAAAGAACGATTAAAGGACAGTGCAGACCTTTGACCTGTACTTATTTCAAAATAAATTATGCAAATGACTTTAATAATTACACCAGGTAAGGTATCTGCCTTCTTCTTAATGATTGCTTTTTCTTTTTTATTTTCCTCAAATGCCATTGCAGGCGGTCCCTGGGTATTGGGAAAAGGACAATCAACATTGAGCTTGGGTTTCAGCCGCAAAGTAGGTGAACAAAGATGGGCTCCTATGATAACAGGAAATACGACAACACCTACTGATTATTCTGATGATGTTATAACCTATGAACTTATCCATAATCCCGATTCAACAACCGTGGATGGCAAGTTTCATGATTTCCGTTATTATTATTTTCAGGGAGCATTTGGTATTTGTAAAAACCTTGAACTGGATATAACCCTTAATTATCTTATAGGGAGAGAAGCTTCAAGAAGCGATCCGAAAACCGGGGAACTTTATACCTATCTAACTCCGGAAGGTATTCCGATGACAGGGCCTAATTCTCATTATGCGATATGGGAGATAAATAAAGGTTTTACCGATTCTTGGCTCGGGTTGAAATATCAGTTTCTACACGGAAAATGGCCATTGGCTTTCGAAGTTAATACTCGCTTTCCTGATCTTTATAACGAGCCCTCTGAAATCTATACACGTTTCCATTATCAATACATCAAAAACCAAACAGTTGTAATTGGTGATAGTTCTTATAAGGTAAATGATACTATCGTTGAACCCGGTAGTGAATGGCGCGGGTTACTTAAAAGAGACTTTGCAGGCATAATTCATTTTGGACATTCATTTTTTCAGAATGGAGCCTTGTACATGCAGGGTTTTGCTGGATATAATATTCGTCAGGGAGCTTTTTCAGACCAGATCATGGCAGGGATAAACGGAGGCTATAACTGGAGAGTCAGCGATAAAATAAATATTATTCCTGGTTTATCGTTTGATTATGTGGGTGGAATTGGAAATGGCGAACAGCCTGACTTCACCGATCGCTTTTATAGTGTTTATAAGAATTATAATTTCAATAACTCGAAACATTTAAGAGGCTATTTCAATGTTGATTTTCTTATCAACAATCGTTTTGATGCGAAAGTGGGTGTGGGTGAATGGCTATGGGGAAAGGGTGAAGTTAAATACACTGAAGCTTTTGTACAGCTGAGTTATCTGATTGGCAAAAATTGTAACTGAAGGATTTTATGATTCTATTAAAGGAGGAGGCAAATTGCTTCCTTTTTTATTTCCTGGCAGTGGTAGCTCCTTCATGCTTGCAAATTTTATAGTAATTCTTTTTGCAGCCTTAAACCATTGAGTTAACTTTAGCGGGTTATTATATGAATCGTCTGCCTCTTTTTTATCTATTTATATCTTTTGCATTCTTTACAATGCAAAAAACTTATGCTCAGGAGGTAATACGTTGCGCTACGGACGAAGTGCTGAACATGAACGAATTACAGCATCCGGGCACCAGGCAGCTAATAGAAGATGCAAATGCACTTGCTGTACAATGGATGATCGATAATCCAGGAGGAACCAGAGCCGTAATAACTATTCCGGTTGTGGTACATGTAGTTTACCATACTAACTCACAGAATATTTCCGATGAGCAGGTGAAATCGCAGATTGAGGTTTTGAACGAAGATTACAGGCGGCAAAATGTAGACACCGTTGAAACACCCGCCATTTACAAGCCTTTAGGAGCCGATTGTAATATAGAATTCTGCCTTGCGGCGTATGACCCTAATGGAGATTCTACCTCAGGAATTACTCGAACATACACCGACACTACAATATTTTCCACCAGCGATAATATAAAATCCGCGCAAATGGGCGGCGCAGATGGATGGCCTGCAAAGCATTACCTGAATATCTGGGTATGCAATCTTGACAATGATGTGCTTGGATATGCCACCCTCCCACAGACCAATTCAGGAAACTCGACTACAGATGGTGTAGTAATACTCTATAAAGCATTTGGCAGGGAAGGCGTTTTATCATCCACATATAACTTAGGCCGCACATGTACACATGAAGTAGGTCACTGGCTGGGATTGGTTCATATATGGGCTGAAGATGGCTGTGGCAATGACGATGGCATCGCAGATACTCCCTTACAGGACAGTGCTCATTTTCAATGCCCAACATTTCCTAACGTTAGCTGTGGAAACAGTGGCGACATGTCAATGAACTACATGGATTATACCGATGATGGCTGCATGAACATTTTCACATTCGGACAGTCGGCAAAAATGAATTCGGTGGTTCAAACATCACGATCAAGTATTTTAACTTCACCTGGAGGATGCCAGGGTGTCTATTTCAGCAATGATGCCGCGGCTACAAAAATTCTTTCTCCTATAGATACGATCGGGTATCTGTCTTTTCAGCCTCAGCTACAGATCACCAACCGCGGAATTAACAACCTTACTTCTGTTCAGGTTAACTACCAGGTTGATGGCCAGACTCCGGCGGTTTATCAGTATATAGGCAATCTTGCTACTTTCCAGTCGGAGGTAATAACCCTGCCACTTTATTTTACTGGGGAAGGGGACCATCTCACTGCTGCCTGGACTTCAAACCCAAATAATGTGAATGACGAGTATATTTTTAATGATACTATCTCAGGCAGCTTTACGGTTTTAAGCAGCGTGTCAAAAAATTCCTTCACTGTTACGCCGAGCCCAACCAGCGGGGCAATCACACTTTCCATCAGCAACCCAAGTGCCGGTGATCTAAATCTGCGTGTAGTTAATACAATGGGCCAGGTAGTTCAGCAGCATTACCTTTCATTGAATACAACCTCGATATTTAGCATAGATCTCTCTAACGTTCCGGCTGGCATCTATTTCCTCTATGCAGAGATTGGGTTTGATTTTGTTACTAAGAAGGTGATGGTATGGCGCTAGCAGCCGATTAGAATACTTATCCTTAAACTCCCCTTTATAGCCATATTATATTTTGAGCATTTTATCTGACTTGTTAATAATTACTCAAACTTCGTATAGAATTTATCTTTAACATGCCGGCTTATGTAAGTACTTAAACCAAGACCCTGCGTTGCAAGCTTTTTCATTTTTTCTACATGGCTTTTTCCCGGACGTATATAGTTACAAAGGTATTTGGTGTCGTTCATAAACTGAACAACAATATAATCTGTCCCGCATTCAAAATAGTCAACCCCCGACCTTTCCAATTTGTTTTGATATTTTCTCATCTTCACTTTGTTGAGCCAAGCAAA
>JACCZV010000286.1 GCA_013695775.1 Chitinophagales bacterium
ATCATATGATTTAGAACTTAGCAAAAGGAATATACTATTTATTCTTGTCCTAAACGTTTCTTCTAAACATCTTAGGCATGCTTATAGTCAGCATATTTTGGCTTTGGAATACCGGTCGAGTTTTCTAAACGGGGATTATCTTTTGGAATTCAACCTTTCGTTTTAATGATTGACAATCGCTTGACCTTTTCACCCATACTATTTAGCATTTGCCGTAGATGGAGGAAATAATATGTTGATTGTTCCGTCCATGGTCGGCGTCCTCGCCGATCACTCTTAAATCCCCCTACAAAAACCTGTCTCTCTTCTTCCTTTTCAGATCCGCTACAATTTGCTTTAATTCCTGTTCCTGGTCTTTGCGACAGATGAGCAGCACCTCTTCGGTATCCACAACGATATATTCATCAAGGCCCTGCAGCACCACCATCTTTTTTTCCGGCACCATCACCATACAGTTGGTTGAATCATACGTCATCACATTTTTCCCTGAAACGGCATTTCCCAAATAATCTTTTTCATATTGTTCATACAGGGAGGCCCATGTTCCAAGATCGCTCCAGCCAAATTGAGCCGGTATCACTGACACGTTTTTCGCTTTCTCCATGATGGCTGTATCGATGCTCACATTTGGGCACATGGAAAATGCTTTCGAGACAAATTCCTTTTCACCGGGTGTGTTATAGACCTTCTTTATCTCTTTGAAAGTATCATTCACCTCAGGCAGGTAGTGATGATAAGCGTTCAGCAACGTCCGAACGTTGGAGATAAAAATTCCTGCATTCCATAGAAAGTCACCACTCAGGAAAAAAGTAGTTGCAATATCTAAGGGCGGCTTCTCTACAAATGTCTTCACCTTAAAAACTCCTGCATCCTCTTTGTCTTCAATGTATTGAATATATCCGTATCCCGTGTCGGGCCGGGTGGGACGTATGCCGAGGGTAATGATGATGTCGCGCTTCTCCACAACTTTCAGAGCCTGCTGAAGCGTTTTGGCATACTCATCCTCCTTTAATATCACATGGTCAGAGGGGGTGATTACCACGCTTGAATTTGTGTCGATAGATAATATTTTGTGACAGGCGTAGGCAATGCCTGGCGCCGTGTTTTTTCGGGCCGGTTCCAGCAGTAGATTTTCATCTTTAATATCCGGTAACTGTTTCTTAGCTATGGCATGATAAGCTTCATTCGTAATAACAAAAATCTTATCGGCCGGAAATGAGCTGAGCAATCGCTCATATGTCGTCTGCATCAGGGACTTGCCAATGCCTAAAATATCAAGGAATTGCTTTGGAAGCCTGCTCCTGCTCACTGGCCAAAAGCGGCTTCCTATGCCACCTGCCAGCATCACTGCATAATTGTGTTTTTGCATCGAACCTTAAAGTTAGGGCAAGTGAAGCTCGTATTTCAGGTTGTTTCCGGTTATCAGA
This sequence comes from Chitinophagales bacterium, assembly GCA_013695775.1. GTDB lineage: Bacteria > Bacteroidota > Bacteroidia > Chitinophagales > UBA10324 > JACCZZ01. The sequence continues at coordinate 1,428 of JACCZV010000286.1, forward strand.
TTGTGCCACAGCATGAGGAAGTAAATTCCGTTAATGAAGTGCCTATTTCAAATGTTCATTTATAAGAATGGCTGTATCTACAAAAACCTCACACAAGCCCCTCTTTCAGCAAATCATGCACATGCACCATTCCAACATAATGTTTTTGATCTTTCACTATCACCTGTGTAATCTTATTATTCCGCATCATCTCAAGTGCATTTAATGCCAGCTCATCTTTGCCGATCGTTCGTGGATGCCTGCTCATAATGTCCTTAGCTTTCATCTTTTCTATCGTATTATTTTTTTCCATCATCCGCCGAAGGTCCCCATCAGTTATTATACCTCTCACCTGATCTTTTTTATTCAGCACCGCCGTAGCGCCAAGCCGGTTTGAGGTGATCTCCAGAATCACTTGGTGAAGTGAATCTTCCTCATAAACTAAAGGCTTCTGATGCTGCACATAAAGATCACTTACCTTCAGATATAGCTGCTTACCGAGTGTCCCGCCTGGGTGAAACTTTGCAAAGTCGGCCGGAGAAAAGCCACGAAGCCTCAGCAGGCAGACTGCTAAGGCATCGCCCATCGCCATTTGTGCTGCTGTGCTGGCCGTTGGAGCAAGATTGTTTGGGCAGGCCTCTTTCGGAACAGTGGTATCGAGCATGAGGCTGGCATGCAATGCGAGATAGCTTTTTGTATTTCCAACAATGGCTATCAGCAGGTTTCCATTGTTTATCACCAGAGGAAGCAGCAGCTTTATTTCGGGGCTTTCACCGCTTTTAGAGACACATATTACAATGTCATCTTCACGGATCATCCCAAGGTCACCATGAATGGCATCTGCCGCATGCATAAATATGGCAGGAGTGCCGGTGGAATTCAGCGTGGCTACAATTTTAGTGGAGATGATTGCACTCTTACCTATTCCTGTCACTATCACACGTCCCCGACAGGTATAAATTTTTTCCACAGCCTCCGCGAAACTTTGGTTGATTCTGTCTTTCAACCCCATGATGGCAGTGGCTTCTATGGTAAGCGTTTCTTTAGCGGCCCGGATGATGGCTGATTGAGATACTTTCAAGAGAATAGGGCGATCTGATATGAACGATTACCAAACAACATTATAACCATGCATAGCGAAAGGCTGCAGTTAAATAAAGCGGGATTTTGAAGTGGGGTGAGCAGCTCTCCCCCTTTTTGAAGAGGAGTTGGAAGGGGAAGTGAAAAGAAAATCTTTCTCATGCTTCATACATAAAATGCAATCATCAGCTAAATCCGGTGATAAAATCTTCCCTTTTATAAAAATTTTCTTATTGTATTTTTGTAAAAGTATTAAATTTCTTACCTTTCGATAGTTGTTTTGCCATTGCCAATTCGGCATCATGGTATAATTGATAGCGGAAGTTCTGGGCTTTCCGAATATTAAATAATACTGAACACAAAGGGCAAGGGAACTTGCCTGTCGCAGACATTTTTATGAATTGAATAAACTTATTGGAGTATGCTGAAGAAAGCTGTTAAGGATGGCGAAATGAAGAATGGCCAGCCCAGGCTGAACACCAGGAAACCGAAAGGAAATAAAGCTGAGTCTATTGCTAAGAAGCCTGCAATTCAGCGTGAGAATACCGTCAGCAAAAAAGATATCAATGGAAATGGGACAGCAGACTCCGGCTTCAAAGAGATGCATACTGTAAGGGTGAACGGGAAGTTGAACCTGACAGCATCATTGCAGGAATATTTTGGGTTTGAGAATTTTAAAGGTGATCAGGAAAAGATCATTCAGAGCGTGATGAATGGGGAAGACACCTTCGTGATAATGCCCACCGGCGGTGGAAAATCTCTCTGTTACCAGCTTCCCGCCATACTTCTCAAAGGCACCGCTATCATCATTTCTCCGCTGATAGCCCTTATGAAAAACCAGGTAGACCAGATCCGCGGCTATAGCAGCAATGATAACATAGCTCACTTTCTGAATTCCTCCCTCACCAAGGCGCAAGCCAAAGTGGTGAAAAGTGACCTGGTAAGCGGAGAGACGAAGATGCTTTACGTTGCACCGGAAACCCTTACGAAGGAGGAAAATATCGAGTTTCTCAGCGAGCTCGACATATCGTTTGTTGCAGTGGATGAGGCGCACTGTATCTCTGAGTGGGGTCATGATTTCAGGCCCGAATACAGGAAGATAAAAAGCATGATCGAAAATATGGGCCACCGCATTCCTGTGATGGCCCTTACTGCTACTGCAACACCTAAGGTGCAACTGGACATTTTGAAGAACCTCGATATGAGTGAAAAGAACATCTACATTAGTTCTTTCAATCGTCCAAATCTCTATTATGAGGTACGTCCTAAAGGTCAAAAGGAGCCCACCTTAAAGCAGATTGTGAAGTTCATAAAGGGCATGTCTGCTAAATCAGGAATCATTTATGTGCTTAGCAGGAAATCAACTGAGGAGATCGCAGAATTTCTTTCTGTAAATGGAATCAAAGCCGCCGCCTATCATGCCGGGTTAGATGCTACCACGCGCTCCCAGCGCCAGGATCAGTTTCTTATGGAAGATATTGATGTCATTGTGGCTACCATCGCTTTTGGCATGGGCATCGACAAGCCGGATGTCAGGTTTGTGATTCATTACAACATTCCCAAATCACTGGAAAACTATTACCAGGAAACGGGGCGTGGGGGACGTGACGGTCTTGAAGGTAAATGCATCGCCTTCTATAACTACAACGACATCGTGAAGCTCGAGAAATTTATGCGCGACAAGTCGCAGAGTGAAAGAGAGATGGGTGGCCACCTGCTGATGGAAACAGTGGCCTATGCTGAAACCTCAGTATGCCGCAGACGCTTCCTGCTTCATTATTTTGGGGAGAAATATGATGATGAAAACTGCGGAAAATGCGACAACTGCCTGCATCCAAAAGAACAGATGGAGGGTAAGGAATATATTCATCTGTTGGTGCAGGCGGTGGCTGCCGTACAGGAAAGCTTTACCATCAACTACATTGTTGACATTCTGATTGGCAATCGTCACAACCAGGTAACGATGTTTAAGCACGACGAGCTTCCCATTTTTGGGGAAGGAAAAGACCACGACGACCATTTCTGGAACTCCGTGCTCCGGCAGGCTCTGCTTCACAACCTGATTGTAAAAGACATTGAGAATTATGGGGTAATAAAGCTGAGTGAAAAGGGGAGGAAATTTCTCCAGAAGCCTCACTCCATAATGATCTCCATCAATCACGATTTTGACAATCTTGAGGATACTGAAGCGGAGGGTGGCGGCACCAGTGCGCTTGACCCGACCCTGCTTAACATGCTGAAAGATCTGCGCAAGCAGGTTGCGAAAGAGAAGAAGCTGCCCCCTTTTGTGCTCTTCCAGGATCCATCGCTTGAAGACATGGCTACGCAATATCCCACTACAGTTGAAGAGCTCTCTCACATCATTGGTGTAAGCAAAGGAAAGGCAGTGAAATATGGCAGGTCATTCATTGAAATGATTGCTCAATACGTGGAAGAGAATGAAATTGAAAAGCCATCGGAGATGGTGGTGAAATCTGTGGCTAACAGGTCGGGTTCTAAGGTGTATATCATTCAGAATATAGATAAAAAAATTCCGCTCGAAACGATAGCCGAGGGTAAAGGCATTAAAATGGAAGAGCTGTATGATGAAATGGAATCTATTGTCTCATCCGGTACCCGATTGAATCTTGATTATTATATCAATGACATTATTGAGGAAGACCGGCAGGACGAGGTGTATGATTACTTCCGCACAGCTCATTCCGACTCTTTGGAAGATGCGCTGGTCGAACTTGGAAATGAAAATTATTCAATGGAAGAAGTACAGCTGATGCGCATCAAATTCATGAGTGAGATGGCCCATTAAGAAGGTATATGTGGAGCTGTGAGGTTTTTAGATGTTGGCTACAGCGGCATAACTTTATCTTCTTCACCCCCACCTAACTCGCTACCCTGAGTGATAATAATCAACCTTATTCAAACTCAAATGATGTTACCTCTAATAATCTTCTTTATCAGTGACCAAATTTTAAACTGAGGGGTTATAGGTAACAGAAAAAAGAATGGTTGACATAGAGACCTTCAGAAAATTGGCTCTTTCTTTTCCAGGCACGAATGAACAGCCACACTTTGAAAAAACATCCTTCCGGGTAGATAAAAAAATATTTGCAACGCTTGACATTAAAAACAACCGTGCCTGTTTAATGCTAACTCAAATTGACCAGTCAGTTTTTTCTGCCTACGACAAATCCGTGATTTATCCTGTTCCCAACAAATGGGGTGACCGGGGAGCAACATTTGTTGAATTAAGAATGGTTCGTAAGAGTATGCTGAAAGATGCATTGCTACAAGCTTATAAGAAAATAACCCAAAAAAATCATCACTAAAAAATATAAAAAATGATGATGAATAATTCTTTAAGAAGATTATAGCGGGGAGTTTATTGCAATTCGATTGAAATCGATAGCCCGCTTCACCATTAGAAATCGCATCTACTGTTTCTTCGGTATATTGAACCCATGCAGGTTCTAAGCAACATATTTTATTCGTTTCCCTTTCAGCTCGTGCTGCTTCACCTGCGGAAGTACCTGTTCATGCTTGTGCCGTGGCTATTGCTTATCATGATTGTTACTGGCAATCTAATGGCAAAACTGGGGTTTCATTATCTCTTTCTCGATCCCGAATATTTCGGTAAAGTCAATTTCATAAGCTTCTTTCTCATCGGCATCGCTTTGGGTGGATTCATCTTCGTATGGAACATCACCAGCTACATCCTGAATAGTTTTCGATTTCCCTTTCTTGCCACCTTCGAACAACCATTTCTCCGGTATTCACTAAACAATGGTTTTTTTCCAATGCTATTCATGCTGATTTATTTATATGCTCTCATTCAATTTCAATATTATTCTGAACTGAAGTCATTTTATGAAGTGCTGATTTACCAGGTGGCACTTCTCAGTGGAGTTGCCCTGATGTTAATTGTATCCCTGTTGCAATCACTGAATATTCAGGTTGAACGGTTCATGCAGCTGACTGCAGGAAGGAAAGAGCTGAGACGTAAAAAGGTTGAGCAAAATTTTGCAATCAAAGATAAAACTAGCGGAACATTTTCTTCAGAGCTGCGTGTGGATTATGTACTCATTCATCCTTTCAGAGTGCGGCCTGTTCGAAGTGCTGAACACTATCCCGTAGCTGAGCTACAAAAAGTTTTCCGGCTTCACCATAAAAATGCTTTGATCATTGAGCTCGTAGCACTCGTGATGATTCTGATGCTGGGCTTTCTGATGGAGATCCCTTTCTTTCAAATACCAGCTGCTTCGAGCATCCTACTCCTGCTCTCCCTTTTGCTTGCACCCATTGGTGCGCTTTCTTATTGGCTACGCTCATGGGCTGTTTCTGCTGTGATTGGACTGTTCATATTAGCAAACTTCCTGGTAAAGTTTGATTTCATAAACCATCGCAATAAGGCCTACGGAATGGATTACGGACATCCCGCTGCCTATAACCTGACTTCCATTGAAAGTGCGGTGACTGCACAAACAATGGAAGATGATAATCAGGCAGGCCTGCAGATGCTTGAAAACTGGAAACAAAAAGTTGCAGGCTATTATCATCCATTACAAAAGCCACCCCTGGTTATTTTAAATGCAAGTGGAGGTGGAGTGAAAGCAGCGCTGTGGGCATTCAGGCTGATGCAGGTGGCGGACAGTGCTACCGAAAATCATTTCTTCGATCACTGCGTTCTTATAAGTGGTGCTTCTGCAGGCATGATTGGAATGGCATACTACCGTGAGCTCTATCGTCACAAAAAGTTAGGAGATGACATTGATCTGCAAAACACTCATTATGCAGATAATATTTCAAAAGATCTCCTGAATGCTGTATCATTTACCTATGTAGTAAATGACCTCTTATTTCCGTGGCATTATTTCAGGGTGAATGGATTTGTTTATAAAAAGGACCGTGGATATATGTTTGAAAAACGGTTGAACCAAAATACAGGCTTTATCATGGATCACTCCCTGGCGGATTATGCGCCATTTGAGAAAGGCGGAAGCATCCCTATCATGATTTTTTCCCCCACCATTATAGAGGACGGGCGGCGTCTGATCATTTCTTCTACACCACTTTCGTACCTCACAGAGCCATTTCAGCGCCGTACGGGATCAAATGAATTAAAAGTTGACGGCATCGAAATTCATTCTTTTTTTAAAGATCAGAAAGGCGCCAGCCTTCCTTTTATTACCGCCCTGCGGATGAATTCGACATTTCCATATATTCTGCCAAATGTATATCTGCCTACAGATCCCACGGTGCAGGCAATGGATGCAGGGTTAAGAGATAATTATGGCTTTGAACCTGCATTTAGATTTATAAATCAATATAAAGACTGGATAAATAAAAATACTTCGAGGGTAATCATTGTGCAGTCACGCGGAGATTATGAAAAAAATTATGAACCCATTGTAGACCAGCATCCGTCAATGATGAAAAAACTTCTTGATCCCATCAACAGCTTATATGCGATCTGGAGCGATTTCCAGGATTACCATCAGGATGAACTTGTAGGGCTTACTGAGAACTGGCTGAGCGTTGATCTTAATATTCTATCATTCGAATATGTGCCTGAGCGTAAAGATCAGATCGCATCTATGAGTCTTCACCTGACGGCCAGAGAGAAGCAAAGTATTTTAAATACGATAAACAATAAAACGAACAGGGGGAAATTGAATTTCCTCGTGGCGTTACTGTCGCAATAAAAATTATTTAGTGGCCGTTTTTTTATTCTCCCAATTTGACAAAACAACTACTTCATTATAACTATTCTTTTGGTCACCAGCATATTTTTATAACGCATCGTAATCAAATACATTCCCGAGGAAATATTTTGAGGTAAATAGAAAGTTCTATCGTGATAGCCAGGCGTCATTGTTTCATGCATCAATATCTTACTCCATTTACCATATATATCACTCATCATCAATTCTACAGGTAATGGTTCACTGAGAGAAAATCTTAGTGAGATTTGGTTACTAACAAGGTTTGAGAGCACCGAAAAATCAAACTGAGAATTAGTGGGAGCTGTGATTCCTATAAGTGAATTAACTGTGAACTGGCCTTGCATAGTGGGAAGATCCGGAACGCTGATGTAATGATAAATCCCCGGAACAGTAATCACATATGTGAATGTTGTATTCATGCTGTCAAGAAGCTCATTCCATGGCATTGCGCCCGCGGGTATTCCATTGGAAGTGGTGGTATGCAGACCATCCTGCCATATCCATTCGATGGTGTCGCCAATGTTGATATTTATCAGAGTGTCTGGCGAAAATTGAAAATTTCCGGCAGTGATCGTGAATGATGCACCTTTAGAAGGTGAGGATATGAAAAAAATAAAAATTGCGATCAGCACGAACAACCGTGGTATAAATATTTTCATTTCTTTTCTAATTTAAGGTTTCAAATTAGGGTATAAATTATGATTATATTGTGATGGAGTGGTGATTGAATTTAAAGGTCTATCTAATATCTCACCCAACCTTTTATATTGAAATATCCGATTATTATTTAAAACGAGCTCCAATGTCTTTAGAAAAATGCGGCCTTATAGGGATATCGTTCCTTGTACATCCCTTTCACCATATCATATACTTTAGTTCTTAGGTCATCAATATTTTGTTTATGGGCTGCGGAAAGGAAAATAGAGTTTCCCTGAGTTTGCTTAGACCAGCTTTGCCTTAAATGAAGCAGCAATTCTTCCCTAACTTCATGGGGTAGAAATTCATCGAAATACTGCTGTTCATAAAGATCCATCTTGTTAAATACCATAAGCGTGGGCTTTTCATGGGCTTTAAGATCTACGAGTGTTTCATTTACCACCCTAATGTGATCCATAAACTGAGGATGCGAAATATCCACCACATGCAACAGAACATCAGACTCCCGCACTTCGTCAAGCGTAGATTTAAAGCTCTCTACCAAATGATGGGGAAGCTTTCGGATGAAGCCTACGGTATCACTTAGCAGGAAAGGCATTCTCTCCATCACCACTTTCCGCGTAGTAGTATCGAGTGTGGCAAACAACTTATTTTCTGCAAATACCTCTGATTTGCTAAGCACATTCATCAGCGTTGATTTGCCCACATTGGTGTATCCGACCAATGCAACCCGTATCAGCTCACCCCGGGATTTACGCTGCGTCTGGCTTTGAAGATCAATTTTTTCAAGTTCTTTTTTCAGCAATGCGATCTGCTGTTTCACTATACGGCGATCTGTTTCAATTTCTTTCTCACCCGGGCCCCGCATGCCGATGCCGCCGCGCTGCCTTTCAAGGTGTGTCCATAATCCTTTGAGCCGCGGCAGCAGGTATTGCAATTGTGCAAGCTCCACCTGCGCCTTCGCCTGGGCAGTGCGGGCACGGTTGGCAAAGATGTCGAGTATCA